>JASGCF010000004.1:25706-28460 GCA_030054275.1 Limnohabitans sp.
TCTTTCCACTGTGATCTTTCCACTGTGATCTCCGTGGCTCTGTGAGAGCCCTTTCGGAACGCTCGCAACCTGCTTCGCAGTTTGCTCGCTTTATCGAGGCGCACGCCAACGCTTGCCGTGGGCTAACGCTCTCGACGGGGAGTATTCTTCGCTCTGCGATTTCGTCGGACAAAGATGCCAACGATGTGTCGCGTCACACTGGCAGACGCGCCGTGACCTTGGACTCCGATCGCATCAACGCGCAGCGAAACTCCGCGGCGCAGGATCCGAGCGAGTTTTGTCGCTCCAGTTCGTGCGTGTTCAAGTTGTTCGAGATCGAGCACGATGCGCCACAGCACTTCACGCTTTCGTTGATCGATGCGATCAAGCGCGTTCCATCCGGTGTTGGACCGTTTCACCTCTACGACAACCAAGATCGTGCGGCACGGCGTGAGTACCAAGAGATCCGCCTCGTCGCGGCTATCCCGTGGACTGCGCCAATTGCGCGCAATGATCTCAAAGCCAAGCGCACGCAGATAGCGCTCTGCCGCGCGTTCGCCGGGATCACGGCGGGAAAGCCAAGCCCGCATCGGTACGAGCATCGCCGCAAACGCGACCGCGAGTCCATCACGACGCACATGCCCCGCAAGGTGCCTCAAAGAACAAGCCCCTAAAGAACAAGCCCCCAAAGAATCGGTGACGGAGCCGAAGAACCTTCGAAACGAAGCCCAACGGCGAATCCAAGTTCGCATGCCTTCACCCCCTTCAAAATGCACACGCGTGCGCCCGAATTTGAATCGCGCAGGGGGCCATCTCTCCAAACGGCGACACATTTGCAGCGAGATTGCACAGTTCTTTCAGCAAAGAAACAGGCGGCCGTGTTTCAGGCCGCCTGCGTGTGATGGACTTTGAGAAGTTCGTCAGTCCTTGGCGTCGATCTTCAAATCTGCCGTCGCAACATACTGATCACCAAGGCGAATCGCCTTCACAGTGCGACCAACGCCTGGCGCATACAGCACAAACAATTGATCTGCACCAGACGATGAGAGCTGCGGCATGTCACCGATCATCGCGAAGCGACCCGCACGATTCAGTTTGATGGTCACGCGCTTGTCGCCACCACCCGACACATGCATGTAACCGATGGGGAAGTAGGTGCGACCGAGATCGTCAAGCAGGACGAGTTTCGCTTCTTCGCCCGCCTTCTCGCGGAGTGTGTTGGTGTCGTTCCACAGATCGATCGTGCTACCGCCGCCGCGCGAGATGTTGAGGCGAACGATGCGCGTATCCGGCCGAGACCAGATTCCCTTCAGAATCACGCCCTTGTTGCCGCGGAATCCGCCCTGTTCGAAGTCGCCTTCGCCTTCGAACAGCCAGTTGCCGTCCTGCAAACGCATGCCACCAGGCAACGAGTTCACATCGCCGCTTGCTGGAAGCATCGAGTCATCCATCACGAGGTCCTGCACGCCAATAGCGCCCAGACCAGGCGGCAACTCCATGGCCTTGCCCTCTTCCTTTCCTGCAAGCATTGCCACCATGTCTGCGGTTGGTGACTCTTGCGTGATTTGTGGGAAGGGAAGACGCAGGCCAAGCGTTTGCATGAATTGCGGAGGATTGTCGGCAAACGCGTCGCCTTCGAAGACCAGCGTCGTGTCGAGAATTTGTGTGCCTGCTGGGCTGGTGATGTAGTGCGAGCGATCGTCGAAACTGAAAGTCGCTCGCCCACCATTTTGATCGGGCTGCGCGAAGCTCACAGGGAACGCGATGCCGCCGCCTCGGCCAGTGCCGTCGCCGCGAACCTTCTTGCCAACCAAGCGAAATTGCGCTGCCGACAGCGCGAATCCTTGGCCTGGCGTTGTAGCGCCTGGCTCAAGATGCACATCGACCACATAGTATGTTTTGGCTCCATCCTTCACGAGAATCGCCTTGTCGATGCGCACAGATCCTGGCGCAGCAGCGACGCGAGCGATGCGACCATCTTTCGCGAAGGTGTCGCGGAAGATGCCAAGTGCCTGTTGATCGAGGAATGGTTGCTCCGACGCCAGTGTGGCACGCGAGAGTGTTGGACGAAGCGCGCCTGCTGAGAGAAACTCATAGGTTCGCGCCGTCACAACATGTGCGGGAATCCAAAGCGGTTGCACGGCGACATTGGGCATGCCCTTACTTTGCGTGGTACGCGCTGCTCCGACAATTCCAAGCAACTGGTTCGACGAATGGGTGTGGCCCATGCCGATGACTGCGATACCCACAGTCAAAAGGCCTGCAGCAACGCCAAACGCTCCGCCTGCTGCGAGGTTGACCACTTGTGGAAAGTTGAGATTGTCTGGCGCGAGTTTGTCAGACGCAACGCGCACGATGAGCAGGTAGATCGCAAACGGAAGCATCAATCCAATGCCCCATGCATACGGTTGCAGTGCGTCAACCTTCAGCACCATGAACGAGATTGGTTCCCATGTCGCGAAGGCCAATGCGCCAGCGACCACCACACACAAGAAGTGCAGGATCGCGCTCAGCAAGCCTTGGTTCGCCCACCAATAGGCGATAAGGCCGACAAAGGCGAGCACGAGGATGTTGAAGACAATGTCCATCTTGGGTTTCCTACATCAAGCGCGCGTACCGAAGTGTCGGGTGCGCGGGGGTTGTACTTGCGGTCGGGCTGTCGGAGCAGCGATTGCGGAGTGTCGCGAATGGGTCAGCCAGCTTGAGGAGCAGCGCCGCCTGCTGCGGGCTTTGCGGTGGCTGGTGCGGTTTGTTGCTTTGGCGCGAAAATGCGCT
>JASGCF010000215.1 GCA_030054275.1 Limnohabitans sp.
GCGTCCCGATCGATGCGCGCACATTGCGAAAGCGGCGGTTGCTGTTGGTGTGGACGCAATCTTCCTTGAATGCCATCCCGAACCAAAGTGTTCCAGTTCTGACGCAAGCACCATTCAGCCGCTTTCTGCAGTTCGGCCGATCCTGACCTCTTTGGTTGCAGTGCGCCGCGCCGCGATTCAGGCCTGAACTCAACGAATTTGAAGCGACGGTCGACGCGGTGCGGGTACAGTGTGTTCCTTCTCGACCTGTTCGCCCACACGCCGTCTCTGCTATGGAAACCACTTGCGACTGTTGCCCAAACCCCGCCGTCGTGCACGAGACGGTGATTCGCAACGGAGTGAAAAGCGAAGTGCACCTGTGCGCGGATCATGCGCGCGAGCGCGGATATCCGATGCCGAGCGTTGATTCGCCGAGCATCCTTGTGTCGAAACTCATGCAGCAATTGCAAACGGGCCAAGCCGCGACGCCAAGCCGCACCGTAAAGGCATGTCCCTCCTGTGGCGGCACGATGGCCGCCGTCCGCGAAACCGGACTCGTCGGCTGCCCGCTGTGCTACCGCCACTTTGAAGACGAATTGGGTGCCATCATCACGCGCGCACAAGCAGGAGCGAATGTGCATGTGGGTCGGCATCCCGCACACGCGAGCGACTTGGTTGATCGCGCTGCCATGCGGAATCGATTGGCGCGCGAATTGCGCGAGGCAGTTGCTCGGGAAGAATATGAACGCGCCGCGCGGCTCCGCGACAAACTGCAGGAACTTGGCGGCGGCCCAACCGACGCCTTCGCAGATGACTCGGACACCGACGCGTCCGCAGCGGAAGGCGGGCTTGCAGGATGAGTGCGGAGGGCATCCCAGAACAAACGCCGGAAAAACCCGAGCGCTCAGGTCACGCGCAGCACACCTCGCGCTTGTCGAATCTACACGGCGCGGGAAGCCCATTGCCCATGGCACCGGACGCCGATTGCGTACTGTCGAGCCGCATTCGACTCGCGCGCAATCTCATCGGATTTCCCTTCGTGAATCGTGCGAATCCGGCGCAATGTTCTGATGTCGTGCACCGCGTACAAGCAACCCGCCTCGGCGGTCCTTTCGCTTCCGGTGTCCGATGGGTCAATGTGCAAGCAACCACGGCTGAAGATCGATTGCTGCTCTTCGAGCGCAATCTCATCTCGCGCCCATTTGTCGAGTCAAACCATCCCCGCTGCGTTGCCATCAGTGCCGACGAAAGCGCAAGTGTGATGGTGAACGAAGAAGATCATCTTCGATTGCAAATGCTCGCCCCTGGCCTGCAACTCGGGCCCATTGTCGAGCGCATGCTTGAGCTTGATCGCACGCTTGAGCATGGTCTTGAATTCGCGTTTCACCCGCGCTTTGGCTACCTCACTGCGTGCCCGACGAATGTGGGCACCGGACTTCGCGTGAGTGTGATGCTGCACCTACCTGCGCTGCATATTCTGGATGAACTTGAGAAAGTACAACGCGCTGCGAAGGACCTGCATCTTGCGGTTCGCGGTTTCCACGGCGAAGGGACCGAAGCGCTTGGCGACTTCTTCCAAATTTCGAACCAAACCACGCTTGGGCGCGGAGAACACGATTTGGTCGAGGAATTCGTGCACTCGATTGTTCCGCGTTTTGTCGCGTACGAGCGAGCAGCGCGACAAGCACTGCTCGAGCGCGACGCATCGAGCCTCGAAGATCGGGTGTATCGAGCACTCGGCATCTTGCGAGCATGCAGGCTGCTGTCGCTTGATGAAGCGATCAAGTTCCTTTCGCGCGTGCGACTTGGCGTCGCGATTGGACGCATCACAGAAGTTTCGCTGCCGCTCGTTGATCGACTCATGCTCGAAGTGCAATCAGCGCATTTGGCACGCGCCACAGGCTGCACTCTTGGCGACGATCGTGCGACGCGCGCGAATCTCGTGCGATCTGCGCTTCGCTGAGGCTTCACATCTTGCCGATCTCACCTCAACGCATGTTGAGGAAGTTCTCAAGCAAGCGCGGCCCCTCCACCGTGAGGAAACTCTCTGGATGAAACTGCACGCCCTCAAGCGGCGCTGCGCCGATGGGCGCCTTCCAACGGAGACCCATCACCTCACCACGCGCAGTCCATGCGGTTTTTTCGAAGTCTTGGTGGATCGTGTCTGGATCGACCACCAACGAGTGATAGCGCGTTGCCACGAATGGATTCGACATCCCAACAAACAGCCCGCGACCATCGTGATGGATTTCGCTTGTTTTTCCGTGCACTGGCTCGTCGTTTCGCCGCACAAGCATGCCGTGACAATCGCCAATTGTCTGATGGCCAAGACACACGCCGAGAATGGGAATGCGCCCGCGAAAGTGCGCAATCATGGCTGCGCTCACGCCCGCCTCTTTCGGAGTGCACGGCCCAGGTGAAATCACCAGATGCGAAGGCTTCATCGCCTCCGCAGCCGCGACATCGATGCGATCGTTGCGCACAACCTCCACGCGCAACGCTCGGTCGATCTCGCCGAACCGCTGCACAAGGTTGAAGGTGAAACTGTCGTAGTTGTCGATCAAAAGCAGCACGGGCGGCATGGTACGCGAGCGTGCGAAGCGTGTATCTTCCCCCGCCATGCAGACCCCTTCCGCGCTTCCGTCATCCGCAGCAGCGTCCTCGATCGATGCAACCTGTCGCGCCCGACTCGAGGCGCGACTTGAGGCGCGACTTGATCCGAGCCCAAAATCGGCAAACGCAGCGCAATTCGTGCTGTCACTCCCTGGCACCGAGTATGTCGTCACGCTGCACGCTCGTGGAACGACATCGGTCGTACCGGGAAAGAAGCTCACTGGGGTGATCGAAGGTCGGGCGCAGAAGTTCCATCGCGCGCATGCGGGCGGCGAGTTCATCGAGCCGCTTGAGGGCCATCCGCGCTTGGTGCAAGGGCGCATTCGCGCTGTCGACGCAGCAGCCAACCGCGTACTCCTGCAGGCGGTTGTTCCAATGTGGATCACCCTTGACGCAGCGCAATCGGCGCGAGCATTCGCTGTCGGCGATTTTGTCAACTTCTCGATGGAGAGCGGAGTCACCTTCGCACCAATCGCGTGAGCGGCCCAACCGGCATGAACGCCGACAGAAACACCGACGAAAATAGAGCTGGCAATCCCGAGAGCGTCGGCATCATCGGCGTCGGCATCATCGGCCTCGGCTTCATGGGTCGAACGCATCTCGCGTCGTACGCGCGCACCGCGGGCTGTGCTGTGCACGCGCTGTACGACCCGACGCAGCGTGCTGCTCCCGCCGGAAACCTCATCACGACGGATGATGATGCGGAGCGATTGTTGGCAACGCTCCCACGCGCTGCAACCCTTGATGAACTGCTCGCGCGGCGCGACATTCAACTGGTTTCGATCTGCACTCCGACCGACTCGCACATCGAACTTGTTCGTGCTGCGATTCGCGCAGGGAAAAATGTTCTTGTCGAGAAACCAACAGCACTCGACGCAAGAGCGATCGATCAATTGGGCGAGGAAGCGCGTGCTGCGGGCGTCATCGTGATGCCAGCGCATTGCATGCGCTTTTGGCCGGCTTGGTCGTGGATGGCAGCGGCAGTCCGAGATCAGCGATTCGGACGCGTCACGCACGCAACATTCCGGCGCTTGGGCGCAGCGCCAAGTTGGAGCCAAGATTTCTACCTCGATTTCGCGCGATCAGGCGGTGCGATTGTCGACCTGCACATCCACGACGCAGATTTTGTGCGCTTCGCCTTCGGTGAACCGCTTGGAGTGAGTGCCACAGGATCGTTGCGACATGTGCACGCGCGATACACCTTCGCGCACGACTTGGTGGTCGAAGCGGAAGGCGGCTGGATGGAAGATCCTACCTTCGCGTTCACGATGACCGCACAGATCGTGTGTACACACGCCACCATCGATTTCGACCTCATGCGAAAGCCTGAGTTGCTCGTCCGCCACGCGGGAAATGACACGGTGCAAGTGCTCGCTGCTGGCGTCGATTATCCAACTGGCAACGGTTATGACCACGAGATCGCTGCGTGTCTTGCTGCGGTCCGCGCGCGCGGAGTTGCGCCGGTGACGCTGCGCGATGCGGCAGCAACACAGCGACTGCTCGATCGAGAGATTGCGTTGGTGCGGTGACAGTCACGCGGGGCCTTTGCTGCGGGGCCTTTGCTGCGGGGCTCGCCTGCGCAAACAGGCTGCGAGGCTCACTTGCAGCCAGACGCAGTTGCCATTCTGTCGGCGGCGTGCGCGAACTCAAAGTCCTTCTCGGTAATCCCGCCCGCGTCATGGGTCGAAAGCGACAGCGTGACGCGGCTATACCGAATGAGAATGTCTGGGTGATGCTGCACTCGCTCGGCTTCATCTGCGATACGGTCGACAAACGCCATCGCTCCAACGAAATCTGCGAACCGATAGGTGCGCTGAATCTCTTCGCCGGGCTGAGACCATTCCGGCAGCACATCAAGCCGAGCAGTAATCTCTGGTTCTGAAAGCTTCGTGAGCGACATAGGTCGCGAAGTGTACCCAACCTTCATCCTCGAGACCGTACGCTGCGCCGATGGGCGATCTGCCCCCCGTCACTCGACTCGCGCCGACCCCATCCGGAGCCCTCCATGTGGGAAATGCGCGCACTTTTCTCGCCACTTGGGGGCTTGCGCGGCGCCTTGGCTGGAAGATTGTCCTCCGACTCGAAGACCTCGATATCGGCCGCGTGAAGGCGGGCGCACACGAGGAATCGTCAACGGATCTTGCGTGGCTTGGCATCGACTGGGATGACGCACCACTGGTGCAGTCTGCGGATTTGTCGCCCTACCGAGACGCACTGGAGCAGCTTGCGCGCGCTGGTCAAACATTTCCCTGCGGGCGCTCGCGCAGCGAGATTCGTACCGCGCTGAGCGCGCCGCACGCAGACGACGGCGAAGCGAGATTTCCGCCCGCGTTGCGACCAACCAAGCCTTGGCCAAACACCATCGAAACATGGGAGACAAACCACCGCTTTGCACTTGATCCCGCTCCAGAGTTTGTCTTCGATGCGTTGCTTGGCCCACAGACCTTTGACCCAGGTCTAGAAGTCGGCGACATGGTCCTGTGGACAAAACTCGGTATGCCTGCGTATCAGCTTGCTGTTGTGATCGATGATGCACGGCAAGGTGTGACAGATGTGGTGCGAGGCGACGATCTCTTGGCGAGTGCTGCGCGACAGCAAGTGATCGCACGCGCGCTTGGCCTACAGCACGCGCGTTGGTGGCATGTTCCGCTTGTCTACGGCGAGGACGGAAAACGCCTCGCAAAGCGTCACGGATCGCACAGTTTGCAGGCGTTACGCAACGCGCAAGTTGCACCCGAGCGCGTCATTGGATGGTGTGCATGGACGCTTGGCCTCATGCCTACATGCGAGCCGCTTCCTGCGCGCGACTTTTGCGTACTGTGCACCCCAGAAGCATTGCGAGAAAGTGCGCAACGACTTCGCACCCAACCAACGATTTTCGGCCCGCAAGATCTTGCCTTTTTAGAAGGCCGTTCCAACTCGCACCCAGCAGCGCCGAGCGCTTCTCCTTGACGCGCCCACCTCGATTCCGTGAGAATCCTTCATGCACTTGCATCGCACGACCAACCACCCAACTTCCATGCAACAACCCGCGCACAACGCAACAAGTCGTCGAAAGAACTCGCGCACTTCTGTATGCGCCGCCTTCGCAGGCGTGCTTCTTTTGACTTCATGCGATACCGGCCGTACGCCACAGTCGATCGAAGTCACGGTGGGTGACCGAACATGGACCTGTCGAGTTTCCGCGGATGACGCGACGCGGCAGAAAGGTCTTGGCGGTGTCGCGACGCTCGCACCGAACGAAGGCATGATGTTCGCGTTTCCTGATGCAGCGCCGCGCAACTTTTGGATGGTCGGGTGCATCATGGATATCGACATCGCCT
>JASGCF010000216.1 GCA_030054275.1 Limnohabitans sp.
CGATCCGTGCGTCATCGATGTGTTCCTCGCCACGATCTCCGAGTGCCGCGGCAACCCGCCGCGCGATTGGTGGCATTTCACGGGTGAGCGCAAGCGCGCACTTGCGGCGAACCCAAAACTCGCGCCAACGGCTACTCGAATCGCAAGTGTTTCACGCTCTCGCCGCGATCGCGAAGTTCGCGCAGCGCGTCAACACCGATCGCGAGATGCTGCGTCACGAAGCGCTCGGTGACCGTGCGATCGCTCTCCGCACTCTTGACACCCTCTGGTGTCATCGGATTGTCGGAAACGAGAAGCAGTGCGCCCTTCGAGATCCCATTCGCAAAGCCGACGAGGAAAATCGTCGCAGTCTCCATGTCGATACCGATCGCGCGGATACGCAGGAGATACTCGCGCACGCTTTCGTCGTGCTCCCACACGCGACGGTTCGTGGTGTAAACGGTGCCTGTGAAATAGTCGCGGTTGTGCTTGATGATCGCCTCGCTCACTGCGCGCTGGAGACGGAACGAGGGAAGTGCTGGGACTTCGGGCGGCATGTACTCGTTGCTCGTACCTTCGCCGCGAATCGCAGCGATCGGCAGCACGAAGTCGCCGAGTTTGGTCTTCTTCAGACCGCCACATTTCCCGAGAAAGAGCACGGCTTTCGGCGCGACAGCACTCAGAAGGTCCATCGTCGTCGCGGCCATCGCGCTGCCCATGCCGAACGACAGGATCGTGATGTTCTCTGCGGTCGCGGAGAGCATCGGTTTATCGCGGCCCATCACTGGTACGCCGAAGCGCTCTGCGAAGAGTTCGACATAGTTCGAGAAATTCACAAGCAAGATGTATTGCCCAAACTCCTCGAGTCTGCGGCCTGTGTACCGCGGTAACCAATCGCGAACGATCTCTTCTTTCGTCTTCATGCAGGCACGGTAACGCAGGCCGTTGTCACTGTGCGTGTGCAGAAGCCGGATCTTGTGATCGCTGATTCCGAATTCGGGTGCGTTCCCCGTTCCGAATCCAAATCGTCCGCCCGTGGTGAGTCTCTGCGCAAGTACGCCGATGGAACGGCGCCGCAGCGCATCATCGTTGAAGCGAATGCAGGCTGCGTGAAACTATGGAGGCTCGGAAATGAACAGCGTTGCTCTCTCTGCACTTCAACATGCATCGAACGAGGATGGGCGTGTTGAGGAAGTGTTGTCACACCAAAGTGGTTTGGATGTGTTTCAAGAGCCAGCGCTGACCCTCGTCGATCGTGCACCCTTTGGCACTCGCGCTGGGACAGCCGCTGAGTTGGAGCCGCTCGCCTCCCTGCAAACACCGAGTACGACGGGATTCGTGATCTTCGTTGTAGCAAGCATGTGTGTTGCGATATTTCTTGTGTGGACTGCATGGCGAGCGTCGCGCGTAGAAACCTCGACGGGCGCAACCGTTCGTGCGTGGACGCTTGGCGCAAAGCTCACAGCTGGATTTGGTGTGGTCGCGCTCATGCTCTTATGTATTGGCGCATTCAGTCTTCGTCAGTCGGTGCGCGCTGCATCCACTCTGTCAGAGGTTGTGGATGCAGCTGCGGAGGTGGAAGCTCTTACCGTCGTACGGCGTGAGGTTGGTTCCGCGCGATTCGCGATTGCGGAGTTCATCGCCCATGAACGCGCAACAGATCTCGTTGCATACAGCAATGCCATGGCGACCATGAGCGCCGCGCTCAAGCGTGCAGAGGGCGCGATTGAGGAGACAGAACTCCGTACAGCCATGACAAGTCTTGCAACAAGTGCCAATCGATTTGAGGAAAAACTTGCTGAAGTCGTTGGTCAAGTCGACCGGCGCAATGGAATCATTCAGTCGCAGATGACGCCTGTCGCAGCGGCTGCAAACGACGCGATCGAAGCGGTCATCGCGCAAGAGTCGAGTGGGGCCGGCACCGATCACGGATCGCGCGCGCTTGCCCTCGCAGCGATCGATGAACGCTTTCTCGAAGCGCGATTTGCTTTCTTTCGGTATCTCCGAAGTGGCCAAGCGAGTGATGCAGAGTTGGCGCAAATTGCAGCCCGCGACGCGTCGCAAGCAGCGCGCAACATCATTTCTAAGGAAGGTGGCGAGCACGAGACTCGCTTGGTTGCGATGCTCACAGCATTTGCAAATCGCGCGAATTTCTACGCAGGGCGTATTGCCGAGGTCGTCAAGACTCAGGGCATGATCGATGGTGCGGTGAACGACGCACTGCAAGTCATCGGGCCGCAATTGCGTTCAAGCACAGAAGAACTCATGGCTCGTCTCTCGGCAAATCGCGAACTCGTGGTTGCACAGGCGTCTGCGGAAAGCCGTACCAGCACCATGCTGACTGCATCACTGAGTGGTGTGTGTGTGCTGATTGCCATCACATTCGCCATGTGGTTGACAGGGAGTATTGTCAAGCCGATTGCGCTGGTGGTCGCGCGCATTCGCCGCATTGCGGATGGCGATCTCACTGGTGAGGAGATCATCGTTCGCTCGCATGATGAGATTGGACAGATGACTCGCGCCACGAATGAGATGACCGTCTCGTTGACAAGTCTGGTGGGTGAGGTGCAGTCTGGAACATCACAGATTGAAGCAGGTACCGGACAGATTTCGTCCGCGAGCCAATCGCTCGCAGAGGGAGCTTCGCGACAAGCCGCGAGTTTGCAGCAGATCAGTGCGTCCATGGAGGAAATGGCTTCAAAAACAGCGCAAAATGCAGGCAGCGCGACGCGAGCACGCGAAATGTCCGTGCATTCCAAGCAGAGTGCAGATCAGGGACAAGGGGAAATGCGCGACATGGCGCGAGCCATGGAGGAAATCAAAGCGTCAAGTGGCGAGGTTGCCAAGATCATCAAAGTGATTGATGAAATCGCCTTTCAGACCAATCTGCTTGCACTCAACGCTGCGGTGGAAGCAGCGCGTGCAGGTGAGGCGGGGAAGGGGTTCGCTGTTGTCGCTGAGGAAGTGCGCAATCTTGCGGGGCGATCTGCACAAGCAGCACGCGAGACATCATCGATGATCGAGCAAGCGACAGCTCGCGCAGATCGTGGTGCGCGACTTGCAGAACAGGTTGGTGCGTCACTTGATGCGATTGTCGCCTCGACCGCGAGTGTCAACGGCATTTTGGAAGAAATCACCATGGCTTCCCAAGAGCAATCGAAGGGGATTGCGCAGGTGAATCTCGGAGTTGCAGAACTCGACCGTGTTGTGCAGTCGACGGCAGGAAACTCAGAGGAACTTGCATCGGGTGCGGAGGAAACAGCGGCGCAGGTTGTCTCACTTCAGCAACTTGTCTCTCGATTCCGAACTGGTTCCCGCCCTCAGCATTCCAATCGATGAGTTTCGCTTGCGGTGCACCGTGCGTGCAACAGTTGGCGTGAAGTCCAAACTCGTATGCACGCACGGTCGCATCGGGGATATGTTCCCGACTATGACCCACACTCGGACGAGTCCGCTTCCGCAAGCCGCCCTCGATCAACTCTTCTGCGCAGCACGCACCTATGCTGCGTGGCAGCCGACCCCTGTTGCAGACGAGTTGCTGCATCAACTCTATGAGTTGGTGAAACTGGGACCGACAAGCGCGAATTGTTGTCCGATGCGACTTCTCTTCGTGAAGAGTTCCGAATCGCGCGAGCGACTGAAGCCATGCGTTGCACCGGGGAATGTGGACAAGATGATGTCGGCGCCAGTGACGGCTATCGTGGCCATGGATATGGAGTTCTATGAGAAGGTTGGGCCGCTCTTTCCACACGCGGACACGCGGTCGTGGTACGCGGGAAAGCCTGCAGCCACCGAAGCGGCTGCCATGCTCAACACCAGTTTGCAGGCGGCATACTTCTTCATCGCAGCGCGTGCGCTCGGGCTTGATTGTGGGCCGATGGGTGGGTTCGACAAGGCGAAAGTCGATACAGAATTCTTCGCAGGAACACCGCTCCGTTCACTGCTTCTGTGCAACCTCGGCTACGGGGATCCTTCGAAGTTGCATCCGCGGCTTCCTCGGCTGAGTTTTGCTGAAACCTGTCGGATTGTTTGACGCACAAACGCGTGGGCGTGCAGTTTTTGACTGCACAACTTCGCGTTTCGCTGCGTGTCGGATGACATTTCGACCGATAGAACGGCGTCGTGGCAGCTGATATCACCATTCTCATTCTCACGAAGAACGAGGAAGACAATCTTCCGAAAGCACTCGCGAGTGTGCAGGGATTCGCAACACGCGTGGTTGTTGTAGATTCTGGAAGTACCGATCGAACGCGAGAGATCGCGCGCGAGGCCGGCGCCGATGTATTCGAGCATCCGTGGCGAAACTATGCGGAGCAACTGAACTGGGGTCTCGATGCCACGGGCATTTCGACCACATGGACCTTTCGTCTCGATGCAGATGAGGAAGTGCTTCCCGAATTGGCGCAGTGGATTCAGCGTCAACTTGCAACGGTTGCTGGAGATGTTGATGGCATTGAGGTCGGGCGTCGCATGTATTTCCTCGGTCGTTGGATTCGCCACGGCGGCATGTATCCGCGGCACTATGTGCGAATCTTTCGGACGGGCAAAGTGCGGTGCGAACTTGCATTGATGGATGAGCACATGGTCGTGCACGGTGGTGTTGTGCGAGCGCATGGCGACATCAAAGACGACAACAACAAACCACTCCGCTGGTGGATTGCGAAGCACAACTGGTACTCGGATCGCGAGGCATTCGATCTACTTGAACGCGAGGCAGCTGCGAAGTTGCCTGGACTGGTCGAGCCGCGGCTCTTTGGTACGCATGCTGAACGCACGCGTTGGTTCAAGACCAAGGTGTATGCGCGCATACCCATGGCGTGGCGATCGCGCTTGTACTTTTTGTGGCGGTATTACCTGCTGCGCGGATTTCTCGATGGTGAGGAAGGGCGCATCTACCACTTCCTTCAAGCGCACTGGTATCGCTTCCTCTGTGATGCGAAAGTACGCGAAGCGCGCAGGTATCCCAAGGTTCGCGAAGAATTGGTGCGCGAGGTGTACAAGAGTCTCGGGTAAGTACCGTTGCTCGGCTCATTGCATGGAGGGTTGCGCGCAACGATCAATCCACGCCGCGCGAATTGCATGAAGGAATCGTGATGGATATCCGGAGACATCGGTAAGTGTCGATACGCTCATTCGTTGTCGCAGCGAGTTTCGCAGCGTCTGGAGTTGATCGCGATGCTTTGCGAAGTGCGCGCAGATTGCTGCGAATTGAGCAAAGTCTGTCGCGGCATACTCTGGTAGTCCAACATTTGTGAGAAGGCTCTTGCCGACGCGCGATGCGTGGCGATCGCCGACACACGAGACAACAGGAACACCCATCCAAAGTGCCTCACATGTGGTTGTGGTGCCGTGATACGGGTAGGTATCAAGGGCGATGTGGATGCGCTGATAGAGCGCGAGATGCTCTGCAACCGTTGCGGTCGATGGAATGAGTTCGATGCGATCCGCCGTGATGCCAGCGCGCGTAAGTCGTGCGAGCAGCGCCTCGCGGGCAGCATCGTCTGCAAGCGCTTTCGTTTTCAGCAGAAGTCGCGCCTCGGGAACAGCGCGCATGGCATGCGCCCACAGGTCGCAGCAAGCATCGCCAATCTTCGCGATGGCGTTGAAAGAGCCGAAGGTCAACGGTCGATCTGGGGCGGGATATCGAGGCTCCGGCGCATCGACGGGCGGCGCGTAGCACAAAAACGACGGATCGAGGCGCAGGAGTTTCTCGGTGGAGAGCGATTCGGATCCAGGCGGGTCGGTGATGGAATCGACGAGCCGGAGATCGACCGACGCAAGGCCGGTGGTGTTCGGATAGCCGATCGCAGTCACGATGAGCGGTGCAGGCTTGCGTGCAACTGCGCCGAGTCGATTGCCGCCAAAGTGTCCACCTTGTTCGTCTTGTTCTTCATTGCGGGGTTCTCGAATCTTGCGGT
>JASGCF010000217.1 GCA_030054275.1 Limnohabitans sp.
GCTAAAGGAGCACTTGTTGTGGAGTCGATACAGAGCCGGTCTGACATGCGTTCGAGAATTGCCGAGTTACCTCTATCGCTGAAGCGACAGCCAGTGTTGTTTCGGGGTGTCTCTGCGTCGATCTCGTCCCACGCTGCACGCGTGCTGAGCGGGGCTTGCGGTGGGGCTTGCGGCGGGGCTTGTGATGAGGTTTGCGGGGGAGCCTCATGCAAGTAAGTGCTTCGGGGCAAGTCAGTGCCATGGACTATTCGGGAGTGAACCATGTTCACCCGGTCGGTGGCATCGCCATCGTATTGTCGTCGATCTGTGCTCTCGTCGTGCGTCGTCCGGTGGTGCCAGCCGTACTTCTTTGTGTCGCGTGCTTCATTCCGGCATCACAGCGCATTGTGATCGCAGGTGCGGATTTCAACTTCGTCCGATGGATGGTGCTGATGTGCCTTGCGCGTCACGCAGCGCGTGGCGAATTCGCATGGATACGCTGGAATGCCATTGATACTGCGATGGCCATTGGCGTCATTGCAAAGATCATTTGCTCACCGATGCTTCGAGGTGAGCCATCCGATCTGATTGCTGCTATCGGAATCAACTTCGAGACGCTCGGCGGGTACTTCGTCATTCGCGCAACGGTGCGCTCACCGGACGATCTTCGACTCCTTGTTCGAGTAGCGGCTGTGATTTGCGGGTTGGTCGCTCCATTCTTCCTCGTTGAGAAAATGACTGGGCGAAATTTATTCTTCGTTTTCGGTGGGATTCCCGAGATCACAGAAATCCGCGAAGGAAAGATCCGGTGTCAAGGCCCACTGGCGCACGCGATCCTCGCGGGATGTCACTTTGTTGCATGGTTTCCGTTGTGGATTGCATTCTTGATTGGCGGACCCACTAAAGATCGGCTGCTTGGATTTCTTGGAATCGCCGCAGGGTTCATCATCGTTTTCTGTTGTGCGTCCAGCACGCCACTCGTTGCGCTCATGATGGGATTCGCTGTGTGGCTCGCGTTTCCGTTGCGTGCGTATTTGCGAGTTCTTTGGATCACGGGGCTTGTGCTTTTGCTGATGCTGCATTTCACGATGCAAGCACCTGTTTGGCACTTGATCTCGCGCGTCGATCTTGTCGGTGGGAGTACAGGACACCATCGGTACATGCTTATCGACGCAGCGATTCGAAATTTCTCTGAGTGGTGGCTTTTTGGATTGTTCTCAACCGGTCACTGGGGCTACTACCTCTTTGATGTCACCAACCAGTTCATCTTGGAGGGAATTCGTGGAGGGGTGTGGGCGCTGATAGCCCTCTGTGCTGCACTTGTCATGGGATTCGCAAGCGTGGGTTCAGATCTTCGTCGACTTGCGGTGGCACGCGTGCGGGCATTGCGCATGGGGCGCATTGGGAATCTCTTGGAGATTCGCCGCGATGAGTGTTTGGTGTACGCGATCGGAGCTTCACTCGGTGCACATGCGGCCATCTTCCTTGCGGTGAGTTATTTCGGACAAACCCTGTTGATTTGGTTGTTCCTTATCGGCTTTGCTGGAGCGCATCGTCAATGGTCACGAGCGCTCCCTTCGGCGTTCGAGAACGCCGCCGTTGTGGGCAGCACAGGAGCGGCGCTCGCCGGAATTCAAACGGCATCAAACCCGAGCTCACGACCGTCGCGAGACGGTCGCCGCGAAGCCGAGCCATTGCCCGTGCTCCATCGGGAGGATGCATGACTCCACTCGACACCGTCGATGGTCGCTCGAGCTCCGCAGCGATTGCGAGCCAAGCACCGCCAGTGCGCGCGCTGCTACTCGCGGGTTCGTTTCGAACAGCGAGAGCTCAGCCGCTTGCACGCTCGCTCGGAGTTCCGCTTGCTGCACTACCAGTGGACGCGCATCGCACGGTGCTTTCGTGGTGGATTGAATCGTTCTATACATCGAAGGCTGTGCGATCTGTCACGATCGCTGTTTCGGACCCAGAGGAACGCACCTTCTACGAGCGAGTGATTGCAGATACTCGATTGCAATGCGAGATTTGGATTGATCGCAATGAGCATCGAGGCGCAGGCGGCACGATCCGCGATTTCGCGGATGACACGCTTGATTCGGATGAGCACGGGATCGTCGTTGCAGAATGCTCCACCTTCGGTGACTTCGTGTTCGACTCGCTTTTCACACGCGAAGTCATGGAAGCGCACGCAGCTGTCTTGATGTCGAGAGATCGCTTGCCATCGGGTGTGATGTTCGTCTCGCGGCGCGCGATTGAGCTCATTCCAACGGTGGGTTACTTCGATCTGAAGGAACAACTGCTGCCCGCCATCGCGAAAGGCGGCGGCCGAACGCGAGCGATTGACGCGGACGGAGCACCGTACAGAATCGGCACACTGCGCGGATACCTCGACTTGGTGCAGGCGCGCGCTCAACAGCGGATTCTGTTGATTTCGCAGCAGTCAACCGTTGATCCAACCGCAGACATCCGCGGTGCGTCGCTCATTGGTCGTGGTGCGGTCGTTGGCGCTCGGGCGGTTGTTTCAGATGCAGTTGTGATGTCCGGTGCACAACTCGGTGGGGGCGCCATCGTTGCGCGATCGGTCATCCCTCCAGGTGCTGTCGTTCCTCCAAGTGCCCGCATCATCGATGAGGTCTTTGCGCCGCTTGGAACGAGTGGGAGGGATGTGCGATGACACTCATGACACGATGGTCGTATCGTGATCTCTGGACGCTTCTCGCGCTGCTTGCAACCAGTGTTCTCGCATTTCGCGGCGCGTGGAGCGAACTTGCGACCGAGATTCTTCGGCGTGAAGACAATGGGTACATTCTCATTGTTCCGTTTGTCGCAGGATATCTCGCATGGATTCGTCGTTCGCGATTCCGCTATGTGCGTCGCCGACCAAGCCTGTCTGGACCAGCGCTTTTCGTTGGTGCGGCATTTCTCGGTTGGTTTGGGGTTGAGACCGATACGCGAATCGCAATCCACGCTTCTGCAGTCATTTCGTTGATCGCATGTTTCGTCACACTGGCAGGCTTCGCCGTGCTGAAGCGGCTCGCCCCCGTCTTTTTGTGCTTTGTGTTTCTGCTTCCCGTTCCAGGCGAAGTTCGACGCGCGATCGCTGGTCCATTACAAGAACTCGCGGTGATCGTGACCCATGATGTTCTTGGAATTGTTGGAATTCCCTGCGAACGAAGCGGGATCAGTATTCTCATCAACGACAAAGAAATTTTGGTCGGTGAAGCGTGCGACGGCATGCGCATGGTGTTTGCACTCGCGCTGACTTTCTACGCCTTCGTCTTCAGCATTCCACTACGAATGCAGGCGCGCGCGGTGTTACTCATCGCAAGTCCCTTTGTTGCACTCTTCTGCAATATGGTGCGACTCATTGCAACTGGATTGGCATACGCATTCTCAACCTCGAACTTTGCAGAAGAGTTTCACGACATCGCTGGATGGCTGATGTTGCCACTTGCGATCATTCTGCTTCAGGCAATTGTGCGGTTTATGCGTTGGCTTGATTTGCCTGTGTATACATGGAGGTTCTTGCAAGCATGAATCGAGGCGCCTCCGAACAACCAGAATATTGCAGAGCCTTGAAAGCATCGAATATCTCATGGATTCGAACGCTGCATGCGCTCAATAGACTCGCGCCGGTGGTTGCGATGGTGACGCTGCTTGTGCTTGCTGTGTGGCCGAATCTGATCGGGGAGAGTGTCGATCGCGCTGCGACCGATGCTCGTGTACGCGAGGTTGGCGCAAAGCTCGAATTGATTCCATTCCGACTTGGTGACTGGGTAGGCACCGATGAGGATCTTCCTGCTGCAGCGCTTGAGATTTTGCATGCGTCGTCGGTCGTTTCACGCCAATACACGAATCTTCGCACGGGCGAGCGGGCGCGCCTCGCGATCGTGTACTGCGGTGACGCTCGCGACATGCTCGGACACCATCCTCCGATTTGTTACCCACGATCGGGGTGGAACATGGCGCTCGACACAAACGAGATCAGCAATCGAAGCGATGCAGCGGCTGCGCAGTCGTCACTCGTGGTACAGGGCGACACCATCGCAACCAATCTCTATCGATTTCAGAAGGTTGATTCGTCCGGTCTTGATCGGCGTATCACCATTGTCGGCTTCTTCGCCGTACCAGGAGTAGGGTTGACTCGCGACGAGCGGGTGCTTCGGGAGCAGTCGGGGAGTCGAACTCAGTCGGCACTTGGGGTCGGGCAAGTCCAAGTGCTCCTCGATGGGCATCCGAATCGGGTGGATGTGGAGCGGATTGCGAAAAGTTTGTTGGAGTCACTTCCAGCCGGAACTTTCGACATGTTGCTTGGCATTCCTGCCGATGACGGAGCAACGGGTCGGATATCGGAACGGACCGACGGTCGGACAGAGCGATTCGGAGGTATGCGGTGAGCAGCGTTGATCGACAGAGCGCTATCGAGATGTACAGACCAGATGCAACGGCTGACTCAGCCGCTGCGTCTGTCAATCCGTTGCATGTGGTGCAGGACAGACTGCAGAACCGTTGGAAATGGGTTGTTTTGGTCGGTGTGTTGCTCGCGCCCATCTTCGCGGTCGCGGGCTACATGCTTGCTCCGGTGACATGGGCCTCTGTTGGCTATGTACAGGCAGTTTCAGTCTTGAAACCCTTGGTCACAGAGACCATGGAGACTGAAAAACTCGATGACTTCGCTGCGTTCGTCGCGACACGCGCAACGCTTATTCGAAGCGATCGAGTGCTGGAGTCAGCGGTGCGCACGGTGCGGACAGGGAAGCCAACGCCAAGTGCTTCGACGGTCGCTGGGCGTGATCCCCGCGCGGACATCGCGCTTCTTCAACATGTGTTCCAAGGCATGCCAGACGACGCGCAAGCTGTCGCGTTTCTGCGCGATGGACTGACCGCGGTGGTTCCGAAGGGTTCGAGTTTCATCGAAGTTCGCGCTGTGTCAAAGGACGCGGATGTGCCAGCTGCGGCAGTCAATCTGGTGCTCGATAGTTTCATGGAAATTTACGGGCCAAATGCCGAGAGCGAGCACGAAGAACAGAAAGCGAAGATCCGAGCCCTCGCCACACAAGAACGACTTCGCCTTGAGAAACTCGAAGAGGATCGGATGGCGATGGTTCATGATGCTGGATTCTTTTCACCCGATGTCTCGGATGTCATCGATGCTCGACAAGAGAAGATCCGTGCGGTTGAGTCGCGTCTTGAGGCGATCGTGACACAGATGCGGAAACTCGAGCGTCAGCATCGAGAGCGTTCCACCGCGGCGGGAAACGAAATTGGCGAAACGCCAGCGTCAACCATGCTTGAGCCAACAAATGTTGAACTCGAGCAATTCGAACCGCGACTCGCGGAGATTCGCAGGCAAGTTGAAGACCAGCGGGTCTTGCTTGAACTTGCCAGTCGCACCTACAAGGCAGAGCACCCAGCACTCCAGCGCATCGCGGTGGAGTTGTCAGGAAAGGAAAGCCTGCTCAATGCGGCTCGCGAAAATGCGCTTCGTAATTGGCGTGAAGGCTTTGGCGGGAATCGCACCTACGGCGCGCTTGCTGCAGAACTCAAGGAAGTCGAAGATGAACGCAATACCCACACGGCATCGCTTGAGCGCCTGAATGAAGTTGGTGTGCGACTCTTGAAGATTGATCGTGATATCGCATCGTCGCAACTCGAACTCTCGCGCCTTGGCGATCGGCTCCGCGAGCTTGATCGCGAAGCCGAGAGCATCCGCAAGGGACGAATTCAGATTGTGGAGGGCGCGTCTCCGCGCGGTGCGCCAGAGTCGGATAAGAGACTACCGCTTGCAGTTGTTGGCGGCCTCGGAGGATTCGCGTGTTCGTTTGGTGCGTTTTTCGTGCTTGGATCGATCGATCCTCGTGCGTACCGCGTCTCACAACTGCAGCGCGATTCGAAGGCCGGTCGGTGGCTTGGTG
>JASGCF010000218.1 GCA_030054275.1 Limnohabitans sp.
TGGGGAGGCATGTTGTTGATGCACTGCGGGTAACACCGCGCGGCGTTGGTGCACGCAAAGTGTTGCGCGTTGATGCGATGCCACTTGGCGATGGGGTTGCGCGAACGCTCATTCTCGAAGAGAAGTCAGTTCTTGCTTCCGACTTTCGTATCGAAGTTGAGAGCGTCAACGCAAACGGCGAGATTGTTCGACGCGTCCAGTCTGCGCCGACGATGCGATGTTACGGCGGCATCGTCGATGGCGTGGCTGGCAGCGATGTGTGGATTGCCGTGTGGGATGATCCTGATGCGCTTCTCGGTGGAAGCAAAGAAGGCGCGTCACGCGACCATAGTTTCATGTACGGCATGGTGCGTTTCGCGGATGGCATGCGTGTGATTGCATCACCACCAGCGAAGGCAGCGCGTCGTGCCGAACTTCCCGTTGTCTTGTTCGATCCGGCCAAACATCCGCATGAGATGTCGATCAATCCCGAGTCGTTTTGCGAGGCGTTTTCACACGGGTTTTTGGGAGTTTCGCAGGCCTCGTCAAGCAGACATTCGGCTGCAGGCGACGGCGGGGTCGCTGGGGCTACAACATGTCGTGAACTCAGTGTGGCCATCGACACCGACACAGCGTTTACCCGTGATCTGTTTGATCACGATCTCGATGCAGCGGCTGCGTATGCGATAGCGCTTGTTTCGGCAGTGAGCGAGATTGCAGAGCGCGATGTCGCGACGCGATACAAGTTGCGATATCTCAGACTCCGCGATCCCGTGACTTCGTTCGTGCCTCCTCGAGTGGTGACCGATGTGATGGCAGACTGGAATGCAAACATGCGCCATGTGCCGCGAGACTTTGTCCATAGTTTCAGCGGTGGACCTGAAGGCGCTGGCGAGGCGTACCTTGGAGCGTTGTGCAGTGAGTCGTTTTTTGGATCCGACTTCGCGTACGGAGCGTCGCGAGGTTTGACTGGGAGTTTCCCGTATCCATTGTCCGATTTCACCGAGGGCTTATTTGATGTCTTTCTTGTTGGGCACGAGATTGGTCACACGCTTGGTGCGCCGCACACATTCGAATCGAGTCCGAGCTTTGAGACTTGCGGTTATCTCAATTGTGTTTCTGGCGCGACTGGAAGTTTGATGAGTTATTGCGTGCTCTGCCCTGGCGGCACAGCAAACATCACACTTCGCTACCACCCGATTTCGGTTGGATACATGGAGGCGAAGTTCGCAGAGCTTCCGTGTAGATACACGGGAAGTGACGCACCGATTGCGCGCGATGACTCGGTGCGCAGTATGGGTCTTGCGCCCGTGGACGCGGCGGTACTTTTGAATGATCGGGGTACAGCATGTTCTGAGGTCGAACTTGCGTGGTTTGCGCCGAAAACCGCGCGTGGATGTGCGGTCGAAAGTTTCGTCGGTGTTGATGGTCGCGCTGCCTTGCGCGTGATGCCGCTCTTAGGAATTGCAGGCGCTGATAGTGTGGAATACGGCGTCGTGGATAGTGGCGGAGCAAGCGCGATGGCGACGCTCCATCTCGAGTGGATGCCACCGAGTCCGTCCACGACGGTCGTCGGCGCGACACCGGGGATCGATGTCGCGGCGTATGACACCGCCGCGCTTGGCGACATCGTGGCGCTGCCCGACTTCGGCCAGCAGACGCCGTTCCTGACGAGCTCGGTCAGCCGCCCTCACTTCACCGCGAGCGGATCGCAGGTCGTGCCGCCAACGGACCGGCCCGACCGCGTGGCGCTTCGCTACGAAGGCTGGCTGACGGTGCCGTGGCGCGATATCTGGAGGTTCGTGCTGATCTCGGACGCCGGATCGCGGCTCTGGATCGACGATGTGCTCGTCGTCGATCACGATGGAGTGCATGGCGCGACGCGCATGGACGGCTACGCGAGCCTTGCGGTCGGAAGGCACCGCGTGCGCGTCGAGTACTTCGAGGACACGGGCGCCGCGCGGCTGAACCTGCGCTGGTCGCGGCCCGGCGTCGCGGAGAGCGACATCGTGACGAGTTGGTACACACGCGGCGGCGTGGTGCCGCAGCCCGATATCGATCGAAGCGGGTCGGTGGACGGATGGGATCTCACGAGGTTGCTGGGCGCGTGGGGTGCGTGCGATGGATGCCCTGAGGATGTCGACCAGAACGGCCTTGTCGAGAGTGCTGACCTGTCGCTACTCATCGACGCGTGGGGGCCGACGGAGTAAGGGTGGTCGCGCGGATCTAGAACGCGCGGTCAACGCATGCGTACTTGCCACACCGTTTCGATTTCATTTCCGCCTATCCATGCCAGACCTAGTTTTTCACGCGCGATCGCCGCGTCGATGAGTTCGCGCGTGAGTAGCGACGAAAGTGCCGCGCTCTTCGGCATGCGGTTCGGGTCCGGTCGAAAGCCAACGCGTGAGAGGTCGAGCCGATCGGCGACGAAACACGCGGCGACGGATGGGTTGTCGTGATGCGTTGCGCTTGTGTGGAGTTCGCAGGCGGTGTGGAGTGCGTCGTACTCGTTTGCGGGGATTGCGCGAAGGAGCGCGAGCGTTGTCTTACAGGCGCCATGCGCGGTGCTGTCGCCGTTGCGCACGCGTGCGAGCCACGCAGCTGCGCGCGGGCCGTGCTCGCGGTCGTAGCCGTCGTCCTCGCGTTGCGAGTCGTGGAAGATCGCAAAGAGCCGAACGACGCGTGGATTCGCGCCCATCGCCTCGGCGACGAGTAGGCCGTTGTGCCGCACGCGCCACCAATGCGCGAGACCGTGAAGGCCCCACGCGCGCATGCCATTGCGCTCGACATTCGCAAGCGCCGCTGCGATGAGCGTGGCTTCGGGCAGCGCAGAAGCGTTCAAGCCGTCGTGCTGCTCCTCGCGCACGCTCACCCCTTACTCTTCGCAAACGCTTCAGCCGCATCAAGGGCTTCGCGCGTCTTTGACGGATCCTTGCCGCCAGCCTGCGCGGTGTCGGGGCGACCGCCGCCTGCGCCGCCGCACGCTTGCGCGGCAGCCTTCACCCAGTCGCCGGCCTTGAGGCCTTTGTCGAACGCTCTCTTTGGACATGTCGCAGCAATAGCAACCTTGCCGCCGTCGAAATCAGGTGAAAGGAAGAGAATCGGCGTGTCGGCGAACTTCGCGCGCGCTGCGTCGATGGCGGCGAGCAGTGCTGCGGCATCCGCGCCGTTGATCATCGCAACAAGCGGCGTGCCCGCGGGCTTGTTTGCATGCGCCTCGACAATGCCGCGAGCTTGCACAACCGCCGCATCGCGCGCTGCACCTTCCGCTTGCTTGCGCGCGGCCTTTGCCTTCTCGCGCACTGGCTCGAGCGCGCGTTCGAAATCCGCACGCGCCACAGCACCGAGTTCGAGTGATTCTGCCATCTTCGCCATGTCGGCGAGCTCTGCGACCAACGCGTCGCCGTCGAGTTTCGCAGCATCGTTGACGCGCGACATCAAGCCTTCGGCCGCGAACTGCGCAGCAAGTGCGCGCGCGCCCGTCAGCGCAAACACGCGACGCACACCAGCGGCGAGGCCGCCTTCCGAAACAAGCACGAAACGCTTTGCTTCGCCCATCGATGCGAGATGCGTGCCGCCGCAGAACTCAATCGAGAGTTCCTTCCACTTTGGATTTTCAGGCTTCGCAACCAAGTCCGCGACCGTCGCGCCAATCGACACGACGCGCACCGGATCTGGATAGCGCTCGCCGAACACCGCGCGAACACCGCTGATTTCGCGCGCTTTTGCGAGCGGCACCTCACGCGCGTCAATCACGAGGTTCGCTTCGATCGCAGCGTTGACGCGCTTCTCGACCTCCGCGATCTGCGCGAGCGTGAGCGCACTCTTTGCCGCGTAATCGAAGCGCAACTTTTCGTCGTCGACGAGTGAGCCCTTCTGTTCAACCTCATCGCCGGCAACGGCGCGCAGCGCGAGATTGAGTGCGTGCGTGGCGCTGTGATTTGCGCGAATCGAATCGCGGCGATCGCGCGCCAGCATCAATTGCCCAGCTTCGCCACAGCTCATGCGGCCGTGCTTGAGGCGACCGATGTGCAGCACGAATTGCCCTGCGCGTTGGACATCTTCAATTTCATAGACCGCGTTGCCGCCCGAAGCGCGTTCGATGTCGCCGCCGTGGCCATGCGCGCGATCGGTGCGGAAAGTGCCGTGGTCGGCAACTTGTCCGCCCATTTCTGCATACATCGGCGTCTTATCGAAAATGAATGCGAGCATCGACGACGAATCGGCTTCGACATGTTCGTCGAAGTTCTTCCCGTTCCAGATCGCCATCAGCGTGGCAGCCGTTGGTTTTCCAGCGAATTTGCCGTGATCGTCGGTGGGCTTGATGTGCAACTCTTCGAGCTTCGCGATCGCATCGGGCGGGAAGTGCATGCCCGTTTCCGTGCCGCCCGCTGCGCGTGATTTTTCTCGCGCGGCTTCCATCAACGCTTCGTAACCCGCGACATCGACGGTGAGTCCTGCTTCTTCGGCCATCACTTGCGTGAGGTCGATTGGGAAGCCCCATGTATCGTGCAGTCGGAACGCATCTTCCGCAGCAATCGTGCGTCCACCCGCGGATTTCACGCGTGCGGCTGCGTCAGAGAAGAGTGCGAGGCCGCGCTCGAGCGTCTTCCCGAATTGCACTTCTTCTTCTTCGATGAGTTGCGCGACGCGCTTTGCGGCAGGTGCGAGTTCAGGGAACGCGCCGCCGAGGCTTGCGACCACAGCAGGCACGAGGTCCTTCAAGAAAGGCCCGCGCACACCGAGCGTTTGGTGGCCGTGACGAACCGCGCGACGCAGAATGCGGCGCAGCACATAGCCGCGACCCTCGTTCGACGGCGACGCACCATCGGTGAGCGCCATCGTGAGACAGCGAATGTGGTCGGCGATGACGCGGTAGGCGATATCGATGTGATCATCGAGTTTGCCGCCGTATGGTCGCGCGCCAGTGCGAGCGCGAATCGCTTCAAAAACCGGCGCCCACAAGTCGGTGTCGTAGTTCGAGCGCTTGTCTTGAATCACCGAAACAAGTCGCTCGAGGCCCATGCCTGTGTCGACATGCTTCGCCGGCAGCGGCTTCAGCGAACGATCGGGCTCGCGGTTGAACTGGATGAAAACATGGTTCCAGATTTCGAGAACATCGGGGTCACCGGAGTTCACGAGATGCGCTGCGTTGCGGCCGCCGCCGATGCGGTCGTAGTGGATCTCTGTGCACGGGCCACACGGGCCAGTCTCGCCCATTTCCCAGAAGTTGTCCTTCATGTTGCCGGGGATGACATGGTCCTTCGGCAGGAGCGACTCCCACAGCGCTTTCGCTTCGAGATCGGGCTCGAGACCCGCGGCGGGATTCCCCTCAAACCATGTGGCGTAAAGGCGATTGGGGTCGAGGCCGTAGACCTTCGTGAGCAACTCAAAACCCCAACGGATCGACTCTTGTTTGAAGTAGTCGCCGAACGACCAGTTTCCCAGCATTTCGAAGAAGGTGTGGTGGTAGGTGTCTTTGCCCACATCTTCGAGGTCGTTGTGCTTGCCGCCGGCGCGAATGCACTTTTGCGTGTTGACCGCGCGGGTGTAGTCGCGCTTGCCGCGGCCAAGGAAGACATCCTTGAACTGATTCATGCCAGCGTTGGTGAAAAGCAGCGTCGGGTCGTCGTGCGGGACAACGGCGCTTGAGGGCGCGAAGGTGTGACCCGCTTTCGCAACGAAGAAGTCGATGAACGCCTTGCGGATTTCGGCGGCCGAGGTCGGGCGCGAAGTGGTGGCGGATGAGGTCGGCGCGGGCGAGAGCGGGGACTGCATGGGACGGACAAGATAGGGGAGCGGGGCGGGTGCGGTGTGATGGTCCATTGCGTGCCTGATTCATTGCGTGCCTGATCCATTGGGTGCCTGATCCATTGCGTGCCTGAC
>JASGCF010000005.1:0-21547 GCA_030054275.1 Limnohabitans sp.
ATTTCTGTGGAGCGATCGTGTTTCGCAGTACTCCACGCGCAAGCAGAGGATGTTGCGCGGGTTCTCCAAACTGTTCTGCAGTCACCGTTGGACACGGGAGCAACGCAACCGGCGAAGCCTTGCGCCGCGACAGCGTCGAACTCGCTCGTGTGCGTTGAGGGCGATGCGACGACCCAAGCGGTGGCGAGCGTCATGCTTGATGCGCTCGACAACACAACGGCTGCACTCGATGACCTCGATGTCGTGATTGTCCCATCTGCGCTTCCCGAAGCAGTCGCGGATGCGATCGAAGTGCATCATGCATTGAAGTCTCCTTTGTCACAGGCAGGCCCTCTCTTTGGATTGCCTTCCGTTGCAGCAGCTCTCGCGGCAACACCTCTTCTTGCGGTACCTGTCGTAGATCGTGGCTGCTTTCTTCTGGCAGCGCGGCCTGATGAGATGCAGTCATGGATCGACATCGCGCGACTTTGTGAGCCATCGGGAAGCAGTAGTGCAGATCCTGCAGAGCCGCGACAATTTGAGTCAGAACGATTGTGGTGCATCCGAGGCATCAAGAGAGGCTCGGCAGTCTCACTCGCACGAATCTTGGGTGAGCGCGGACCGCAGGCTCAGTTGTTTGCTGCAGCGGATCCGCGAACGAACGCGCTCATTCTTGGCGGGCGACCAGCCGAAGTTCGCGCATCGCTCGCGCTTCTCGACAGGCTGCAAGAGTTGCTTACAACATCGCCGACAGGGGAAAGTCAAGCGATCGCGGAGCCACCGACTACACATTCCGAGCACAAGGATTCGAACAAGTTCGCGACGCAAGTGATTCGCAGTAACCTCGCTGCCTTGCCGGATGCAGTGCGCTTTGCCGAGCGATTGCTTTCTCTTTGGAGTGCATCGTCGCATGCGTGTCGGATGTCGATCGATGAGTCATCTGGCATTGTGGTTGTTCGCGGTACTGCCGCCGAAGTATCAATTGTGACATCGGTGCTGGCAGCACTTCAACAGTTCGAGCGCGCGCCGCAGTCTGCGCTTTGCTGCCGTGTTGTAACGGTGTGCGGAGTCGCCGAAAGCGCTGCGACGACTGCGCACCGCGCGTTGCAAACAGAATTTGAAACGCAAATCTCGACCACGATGATTCGAGACTCCGTTGAAGCGACGAAGGAAGATTCCTTTGTGTTTGTTGTGGTCGGTGCTCCCGATCAGGTTGCGGAGTCGACCGCGTTGCTCCTTCAACGCTTGGAATCCCAGAGCGCAGTTCCACAAAAAGAACAGCAAGTCGCGGCGTTGAAATCTGTTCCGGCGATGGTCGAGTTCTCGTTACGACCACTCAAGTCTGAAACAGCAGACACCGTTGTTTCGGCCGTTCAACAACTTCTCGACGAACGCGCGATGTTGCCAGATTCACTGCAGTCATCCGAAGGAACCGATCCGGCCGCTGTACGCATGCGGCGCGATCCGCTTGTCGATGTCTACACCATGACAGCACATGGTGTCGGGCAAACGGCCGTTGCTGCGGTGGTTCCCAGCGTGCTGAGTACTTTGACAGGCGAACTTGTAGAGCGCCTCGAGCGATTGCTCACACCGGAAACCCAAGGAGCCGAAAGCACGGCAACAGTTCCACCAAAGACGAGTGGAGAGCGCAGTGTCGCGGCACGAGATTTGCGCGTGTATCCATTGTTTGGTCGAGATGCAGTTTCGATGGCAGAGGCTATGAACCTTGAGTCGGGAAGCCGAGATGAAGCAGCGCGCGTGACGGCTGTTCCGATGACAGACGCAGGCGCACTTCTTCTGGAAGACCAGGCGTGGCGCCTCGATCGCGTCGATGCCATCTTGGCCGCGCTCGATCCTCGAATTGCTCGTGACGCAGCGCGGATTCGCATTCTTCCACTTGCAAATGCTCGAGCCGCACGATTGGTTCCTGTTGTTCTTGCGCTGATTTCGGGCTCCCAGAAGGATTCGCAGCAAATCGATGTGCGGCAAGAAGCGTTTGAACGAGCGGTTGTAGAAGGGACGCGATCAGATCAAGTTGATCCGAACACCGGACACACAACGGTTCTTGCAGACACCAAAGCCAATGCGATCGTGATCGAAGCAACACCAAGTGTGCTTGATCTCGCAGAGGCCATCGTTCGCGAACTGGATGTTGCGACGGATGCGACAACTGGTCGAGTCTTGCGCATCCTTGCGACACAGAGTGGTGATGCTTCAGCGCTCGCGCGCATCTTGATCGATTTCTTTGAAACCGACGACACGCGCGAACAACTTCCAGATATCCGTTCGAACGCGGCAGGGGACGCGTTGCTGCTTCGTGCGAACACTCGGCAGTTTGAAGCTATTCGAGCGTTGCTTGAGAAGCGAGATGTGAAGATTCGTAGTACGCGGATGTTGCAGCGAACAACGATCGATGCGGCGCGTGGTGATGCATCGGAGATGGCGCCACGAGTCCTTGCACTCGTGCATGCAGCGAGCGCTGTCGACCGAATTGCGCGGAACACGGCGAATCCTGCAGAGTCCGCGTCAGCGAACGAGCCGGAGGGGCTTGCTGTTGCGTGTGACGCTGTTGCGAACGCGCTGGTATTTCTCGGCACGCCAGAAGAACTTGCGCGGGCAGAGCGAGTCGTTGCTCAGGCAACGCGCGCCTTACCAGCGGATGCGACAGTCCGTGCACTGCCTCTTTCATCGAGCGTCGAGCCACAGCAACTCTCTGCAACATTGGTCGCAGCGCTTGCGCTTCTTCGTGCAACCCCACAGGTTCAGGAGGATCTTGGTGGCCGTGTGATCATGGCGCCACATCCGTCCGAGCGCGCGTTGTTGGTCTTGTCGAATGCAGAAGATTTCGCAACAGTGACATCTTTGGCAACAATCCTTTCTCGCGCATCGGCCGGTGAGACAACGCGATTCGATCCCCTTCGCGTCGACGCGTGGGCCGCTCAACGAAGCAGCGACTTGATCGGACAACTTGCAACTGGGTCGAATGTTTCACCAGCATTCCGTGCACTGGTTGGCGCGACAAGCATCGACGATGCAAATCCAGCGCGCATGTCGAGTGTTTCGCTGAAGGAACAAGGCATCGTTCTTGTGTGTGGCGCTGTGGGAGTTGTCGAACCTACATCGAGCGCGTTGCGGGCACTGCAGGGAACGCAGCGGGGCACTTCTGTAGAAGTGGCGCCGTCTTCTCGCGGAGCAGTCGAGATGCCATACATCGATGTCGTACCGCTCCGACACATTCCTGTGACGCTTGCGGTCTCGCTGTTCGGTGAGGTACTCGCGCGCGGCGAACCGATGCGGCCGACAAATCAATCTGCGGCGCCGATCGAGGCGGTTTCCCTTGCGAACACAGTGATCCTGCGCGCGGTGGACGAGGAGATTCGTCGAGCATTGACGGCACTCGATGTTGCCGAGGCGAAGGGCGCCACGCATGCGCGAGTGTTGTCAGTCGAACATGGATCGGTTGAGCGCGTGGTTCAGGAACTTGCACTGGACGCGGTCGGTGAAGCGCGCGGGGAAACGATTCGGGAAACACAGCGCTGTATCGCAGCGTCGATTCCGTCGAAGCATCTCGTTCTGTTGGTTGGTTCTGCGCAGTCTCTTGACGCAGCAGAGGCGCGCGTCAAAGCACTTGATGTGCCACCTTCACCCGCTGAACCTACAGCGGATGAGGCAACAACTGAGTCCAAGAGTGTTCCCACTGCGGAGGAAGCGGAACGGATTGATTCGACGCCAGATTCAACTGCAGATTCCGTTCCGAATCCCGCTCTCACGACTTCCTGATTGTGCCGTTTGAAAAACAAAGAACGGGCCGAGGTGCGAATTCGATCTTTGCAGTGATCCGCTGTGGCCCGCTGTGATTTGCTGTGACCCCACTGGCGCGAAGGTCTGCGGTCGTTTGCAAGAAGCGATGCTTGCAACGACGCTGTCAGCGACAAACGCTGTCTGCTTTCAACTGGGGATCCTAGATTCGAACTAGGACAAAGTGAACCAGAATCACTTGTGCTACCGTTACACCAATCCCCATCGGTGTGACGCGCACTATAGCCATCTCTGACTCCGCAGGAGCGCAGCGCCGCGGGTCCACTTGTGATTATTGGGTGAGTTGATGTTCGCTCGACTTCGTCGTCGTGCGTGTACGCGGCTGCGGCAAGAACCATTCCGCCAACTGAACGGCGTTCAGTGCTGCACCCTTTCTGATCTGATCACCGCACACAAAGAGCGCTGCGCCGCGTTGGTCGGGCACACTTGGATCCATCCGAATACGCCCAACCAGTACATCGTCTTGTCCTGCGGCGTCGAGCGGTTCAGGGAACTTGTTCGACGCGCGGTCATCGACCACTCGAACGCCTGGCGCAGTTGCAAGGAACGCGCGAATCTCGTGCTCACTGGTCGCGCGCGCAAACTCCAAATGCAACGCCTCTGCATGGGCGCGAAGCGTGGGCACGCGAACACAAGTCGCGGAGACACGCACTGAATTCGATTCCCACATGCGCCGAGTTTCCGTGAGGAGTTTGCGTTCCTCTTCGTTGTATCCATCGGCGCCGATGGCCGAATTGTGGCTGAACACATTGAAGAGGTACTGCCGACCGAAAATCCGCGTATCGAGCGGCTCATCACGCGTCCACGAGCGTGCTTGTGACTCAAGTTCAGCCATCGCAGACGCGCCGGCACCCGACGCAGCTTGATAGGTCGCGGCAATCATGCGCTCAACACCAATGGCTCTGTGCAAGGGCGTGACTGCGACCAACGCGATGATCGTCGAACAGTTTGGATTGGCGATAATCGTTGGTTGATCGACGGCATCGAGCGCGTGAGGATTCACCTCGGGCACAACCAGCGGACATGCTGGATCCGCGCGAAATGCGCTGGAATTGTCGATGACGATCGCGCCCGCATCGCGAAAGCGCGGGGCCCATTCTTTGGAGGTTTCCTTGCCTGCCGAGAACAGCACAAGGTCGACCTGCTCGACAGCGCGGTCCGACAAGACTTCACACGCCACCGCATCGCCGCGAAATCGAATCGTGCTTCCCGCAGATCGTGGCGACGCGAAAAGTCGCAAGGAGCGAAGCGGAAAGGCGCGGCTCTCGAGAATGGCAAGCATCTCGCGGCCAACAGCGCCAGTTGCGCCGACAATCGCGACCGAGGGATGGTTGGGCAGACGCATCATCAAAAAGATCGTATCGAAGTCTGCACAGATCGTGCGCGCGACCAGTCGGCCCTTTCCTATCCTGCGCCTATGACTGCGATCGCTTCATTTCCGCGTCACGGTTCCGATCTCACCACCGACGGCGTCCGTGTCACCGTGCGCCCAGCGTTCCTGAGCGCTCAATCGTCGCCGGCGGACAAGCGGTTCCTCTTTAGTTACACCGTTGCGATCTCGAACGGCGGCGAATCACGCATTCGGCTTGCAACGCGGCATTGGCGCATGATCGACGCAGACGGCGACGAACGGGTGGTAGAAGGCCCAGGGGTTGTCGGTGAACACCCAGAGTTGAGTCCAGGTGACAGTTTCGAGTACTCAAGTTTTTGTCCAATGCTGACATCTTGGGGCACGATGGAAGGCCACTTCACCTTTGAGCGTGACGGTAAACCGTTCCGAGTGGATGTTGGTCGGTTCTATCTCGTGAGTTGACCGTGTTGTGGTTTGGCTTGCGAGTTTGCTCTCGCGGCGAATTTCCAACGGAATGACCTTCCAAAGTCGCGATCGCGAACCTCACACATAACGCACATGTCGCGGCCAATGCACGAGATTGGCGTGCGTTTTCACGCGCTCAAGTGTCGCCTCTGCAACCTTGTTCGCGCGCTCGCAGCCTGCTTTCAGAATCTCAAGCACAAGGTCGTCACGCCCTTCATACTTCGCGCGTCGCTCGCGCATCGGCGCCAACAGTTCGTTGATCGCCGCTGCGACTTCGAGTTTGACATGTCCGTCGCCAATGTTGTCGCCCTTCGCGTACTTCTCTTCGAGTTCCTTGATACGCGCCTCGTCACGGATGAATGTGCGTACATATTGAAAGAGCACATTGTTGATGTCGCCTGGCTCCGTCGCGCTTTGACGACCGGTGAAAATCTTCTTGACCTTCTTCTCCACTTCCTTCGCATCATCCGCGATGAAAATCGCATTGTTGAGCGACTTCGACATCTTGTTCACGCCGTCGATGCCAGCAAGTCGGCCCACCACGCCAACATCGGCGCGTGGAATCGGAAATGCGCCGCCAAGCTTCATGTGATCATCATCTTCGGCGTGTTCATCAACGCCGCAGAAGATCTGATTGAAGCGCCGAGCGACTTCACGCGTTAACTCAAGGTGCGGCACTTGGTCCTCACCGACCGGAACACCCACCGGACGGAACGCGAGAATGTCTGCAGTCTGCCCAACGGCGTACAAGGGAAATCCGAACGAATACGACTCGCCAAGACCTTTGACTTCGATCTCTGTCTTGAGCGTCGGATTGCGCATCACGCGATTGAAGGGCAGAAGCATTGCGAAAAGGAATGTGAGCTCTGCGATTGCAGGGATCTCACTTTGGAGGAAGATCGTGGTCTTCTCGGGATCGATACCCATGGCGAGGTAGTCGCGCACAATGGCAATCGAGTCGCGGCGAATCTCTTCGCTTTTCGCAAGCCGCGTGGTGTAGGCGTGCATGTTCGCGATGATGAAGTAGCAGTCGTGACTGTGCTGCAATTCCACGCGACGCTTCACGCTGCCAACCCAGTGCCCAAGGTGCAGTTGCCCAGTCGGCGTGTCGCCAGTGAGGATGCGTGGCTTTCCTGCGATAGCTTCAAGAGAACTCATGGTCGCGGGAAGATACGGGAAACGCGACGACTGCTCACAGGAAGGCGATACCAACATTCGCAGCATTGAAAAGCGCGTGTAAAAGAACAGGCGCGAGAATCCCGCCGGTACGGTCGCGAAGCACGCCAAGGATCGTGCCGAGCACAAACAGCATCGCAAGTCCAGCAATGCGGCCCTCTGGAGCAAGCACGCTCCAGTGCACGAGCGTAAAGAGTGCGCTTGTGGCAAGAGCCGATGCAAGTCCGCCAAGTCCAGCGCGACGCATGGCGCCCTGCAAAATGCCGCGGAATCCTGCCTCTTCGGCAAGTGGCACCAGAATCACGACATGCGCAAGTGTGAGCGCTGTGAAGAGCGCGTCTTGCTTCTCGAGTAGTAGCGCCAAAGTCTCATGCGTGACTTGCGGTGGCGTTGGTTGGCCAAGCACGAGAGCAATCGCGTTCAAGACCATCGCGAGGGCGGTCACGATCGGCATCGCAAGCAAAAACCCGACGAAACCTTCGCGAATTGCCGTCGCAATCGAAGCCTTCTGGCGCGGTGCTGTCCAAAAGAGCGGTGACGCGAGCAACGCGACCGCGAAAGCGACCTCTGCCAAATTCTTTCCGACACCAAGGATCAAGCGCGCGTAGTGCGTCGCATCCGCGGACTTTGGCGCCAGGCCGCTCGCAATCGTCACACCCAGTGCCCCGACCACGATGAAGCCAAGCATGCAAAGCGCGCCCAACACTGGATCGCGCGGAAGCCTCCCCGAGGCGATCTCGTTCGTGCGCCAGAGTCGCTTTCGAAACACCACCAACACAGCGGCGGCGCCAAGCGCCAAAGGCACGGCGACTTGCAGAAATTGCGTCGTTTCCGCAGAAATCTTCGTTGGTTCGGTCACGGTCACGCTGGCTTGTGCGCTGGGCGCTTCACCCGAACTGTCGGTGTTGATCGTGTCCGATTGGAGAAGTGCAGCAGACATGTCGATGAATTGGGCTATATCTTGCATCACTCAAGACACTTCAATGCGCATCACGAGAGCGCGCTTGATTGAAACGGTACCCGCACGCGAGCATCTATGCATTCTGTCCTGAAGGACATCTTGGAACGAAAGCACGCAGAAGTCGCGCAGGCGAAGGAAGCGATGCCAGTTGAGGCGCTCAAAGAGCGCATCGCTGAACTCGGGCGGACACGAAACTTCTTTCAAGCGGTTGTCGATCGCAGGCACCCAGATGTTTCACATGTGATCGCAGAGGTGAAGCGCAAAAGTCCAAGTGCAGGTGTCATTCGCGAAGACTTTGATCCTGTCGCGATCGCGAAGGCCTACGCAGCCAATGGCGCGAGTGCGATCTCATGTCTCACCGATGAGCACGACTTCGGCGGCAAACTCGAATACATTCACCAGATCCGCGATGCTGTGAAGTTGCCAGTATTGCGCAAAGATTTCCTCGTCGACATCTATCAAGTTTGGGAATCGCGCGCAGCGGGTGCGGATGCCATTCTCTTGATCGCAGAAGCGTTGCCGGAACGCGACATCATTGATTTCCAGATTCTCGCGACAGAACTGGGAATGACGACGCTGCTCGAAGTACACGATGTCGACAATCTCTTGCGCGCCGTGAACATCGTGGGATTTCCGCACGCGAGTTACTCGTTGCTCGGAATCAATAATCGTGATCTTCGCACGATGAAGACTTCGCTTGAGCACTCGATGCGATTGGCGGAAATGCTCGAGGACACGAGCATTTTGGTCAGTGAGTCTGGCATTCGTACACCGCAAGACCTCGCACGCCTGCGTGCGCACGGCATTCACATCGTGCTTGTTGGCGAGCATCTCATGAAGCAACCCGATCCTGGTGTTGCGTTGCGCAATCTGCTTGCGCCTGTTTGACGCAGCACAAGCGCGCACTTATTCATCGAAGCGCGTCGTGCCTTCGAGTTCGATGGAGCGAAGAGTGTTGGTCGGCATCACCAGTTCGCCATCGGCTGTGAGACTGAATTTCGGTTGCTGCGCAAATGGAAGGAGCACCACCGTCACGCTCCACACCGCGGTGCGTGCAGTGCGAGGGCACGGCACCGCGAACTCCGTTGGATGACTTTGCCGTTGAAAGCCGCTGCGCCAAATCGGATCGATACTCCAGCGATCGATCGGATTTTCTGATGCGCCAATGCGCGCGCCGCCGTCGAAAGAAACTCCACGAAACACAACCCACGCGTCACCGGAACGATCGAAGAGGTTGTCGCCGAAGCGTGGCGTGAGTACGAAATCAGCGCCCTCCGGTGTTTGCTTGAACGCGCCGTCGAGTGTGACCATGGTGCGCAGGGCGTCATCGATCGCAGATGCCGGAAGTTCGCCGGCCGCAACTGCAGGAAGCACGAAATTGCTGGATCGGGGGCTTGGCTGGAATCCGCCGCCAAGGCTTGCACGCGGCGCCGCGCGACTGATGAGCATCTGCGCGAGTCTCGCGCGATCGGTAGGCGAGAGCGTGCGGCGTTCGAGTTCTAGAAGCGTCAGGGAACTGTCGGAGTACGGTGCAATCGCAAGTAGCACCGGCGTTGGCAGCATGTTGAACCCGATGCCTAGCGACACAACCATCGAACCGACGAACGACAGCATGACGATCACGAGGCCAACGCCCAGATATTTCCACTGCTTGAGCTGCGCAATGCTTTCGATGGCTGCCGGGCGCGAGAGATCCGCGCCGCACTCTGAACAGCGTGATGGGCGAACGCGCGCAAGCAATTGTCGACATGCGCTGCAGCGTTCCTGCGTCGTCGGCCGTGTCGCACCCGACATCGTAAAGAAGGGCCCGGCAGCGAAGAGACCGGCGGCGAACACCATCGTCATCGTCGGAAGGAACGGCCCGCCCGTGAGCAGCGGCATCCCGGTCATGATGAGTATCACAGGGATGAAGGTGAGCGATGAAACGAGTCCTGCGCGATAGCGTTGCAAGAATGGTCGCTCTGTATCTGCGGCGGTCGAAGCTGCTCGCAGCACGACGCGTTGGATTCTTGCACGGATGCCTCGCGGTGCGTCGGATGCGGGCAGGCTTGCGTTGAGACGGCCAACGGCATAGATGTCACGACGCGCGATCGCTTGCCAACACTCGATGAGCGCGGGTTGCGCATCGCGTGAAATCCCGTGGCGACAACGCGGCGCGAAACCATCGGCCGTACGCGGCGCGCACGCTTCGCTACATGTTGGGCACACGCAACCGTCCTCGGCACGAACAAGAGCAACCGCACGCGCGTGGCGCCGCAAACGCGCGGCCGTGCGCAGAGTGATCACGATGTTGAAAGGCACAATCGCGATCCAAAAGACGCGGCCGTACATGCTGAGCCATCCGGAACCACCGGACGAGCGACTCCACGCATCCGCGCCGAGCATGAGCGCAGCACCAATCACGGTTGGAACGATGACAAAGAGTGGCGCGACATACGCGCCTTTCCGCGCGCGCGTTTCACAGCCCTTCACGAAACCGTCCCACTCGGAGTCGGAGATGGTCCAACCGTTGCGCAGCTCATTTGTGGACATACGGGCAACATACTTCCACCAAAAGAGTAGAGAAAGGAAGAGCAGAGAAAGAAGAGGCAGGAAAAGAAATCGAGCCTCACGCAGGATTGCTGCGCGAGGCTCGAGCATGATCGAATTGTTCAGCGGCGTTTACCGCGCGATCGCTTCCGCGCGGGTTTCGCGGAGCACCGTCACCTTGATTTCACCAGGGAAGGTCATCTCGGCCTCGACGCGCTTCGCAATCGCTTCCGCGATTTGGAACGCCGTTGCGTCGTCTGCCTTCTTCGCATTGAGAATGACGCGAATTTCGCGGCCAGCCTGAATGGCATGCGCCTCATCGACAAACGGCTGCTCGCGCGCGATGCCCTCGAGTTGCTCGAGTCGCTTGATGTACATCTCCATCGACTCGCGTCGTGCGCCTGGGCGTGCGCCCGAAATCGCATCGGCCGCCATCACGATCGGCGTGTACGCGGTCGTCGACGGAATGTCGCCGTGGTGACCGCCGCATGCGTTGAGCACGGCTTCGCTCTTCTCGCCGTACTTCCGCAAGAATTCCATACCGATCGCGGGGTGACCGCCCTCCATCTCGTGGTCCATCGCCTTGCCGATGTCGTGGAGAAGACCCGCGCGTCGCGCGGTCGCGCCATTGAGGCCAAGTTGATCTGCGATCATCTGTGAGAGGAACGCAACCTCGACCGAGTGCCGCAGCACATTCTGGCCGTAACTCGTACGGAAGTGCATCTTGCCAAGCGCTTCGATCACCTTCGGGTGAAGTCCGCGCACATCGGCTTCCACAACCGCCTCGTTGCCGACCTTGACGATCTTCTCTTCGATGTCGCGCTTGGTTTGCTCGACGAGTTCCTCGATGCGCGTCGGATGAATGCGGCCGTCTGCGACGAGTCGCTGCAACGCTTCGGCTGCGATCGCTTGACGCACACGATCGAAGCACGAGACGCTGATGACGCCTGGTGTATCGTCAACAAGAATGTCCGCGCCGGTCGCCTTCTCGATCGCACGAATGTTGCGACCTTCGCGACCGATGATGCGGCCCTTCATGTCTTCACTCGTGATCTTGATCGAGCGCACGGTGGATTCGCCGACATTCTCGGCCGCGTAGCGTTGGATCGCCATCAGCGTGATTTCGCGGGCCTTACCCTTCGCTTCGCGCTCGGCCTCATCGAGGAGCTTTTGCCGCAGTGCAGAGCCGTCGTGGGCGGCCTCTTCACGCACTTCGGTGAGGTACATCTCGCGCGCTTCCTCGCGCGACAATCCCGAAACCTTCGACAATGCGCCGCGCAGTTCGGTGCGCGTGCGCTCAGTCTCGTCGGATGCGCGCTTCAACTCGTCTTCTTGCCGCTTCAGATCGGCCTCGCGGGCATCGATGCGCGTTTCGCGCTGACCGATCGATTCGAGCTTCTTGTCGAGGGTTTCCTCGCGCTTCGCAGCGCGGGCTAGGCTCTCGTCGAGTTTCGCTTGCGACGCCTTCGCCTCGCGGTCGAGGGTGGCGCGCTTTTCGGACGACGCTTTCTCAGCAGCCAGTTCGACCTCGCGCGCCTTCTTTTCGGCTTCGCTGCGCATCGCATCTGCGGCGAGTTCTGCTTGCGCCTTTGCGTCTGCCAACATGCGATCAGCCTCTGCGCGCGCAGCCTTGATGCCGCGGCCCGATGCAAAGGTCAGAATGACGATGCCAACCACTGCACCAACGATGAGTGCGATACCTGCCGCAACAAGAATCGCGGCAATACCGAACTCACCGGGGCCAGTGCTTGATTGAAGAAGAATGGACACAGATGCCTCCAGACGCTGGCGGCATATCGATATGCCGCGTGAAAGCTGCCGGGTGCCTCATGCACCGGCCTCTTGCTGCGCCGTCAGAGATCGTCGGGAGGGTTTCTGTGTGTTTCAGCTCGTCAAGATGCGATGCAGCGCGCGTGCGCCACTTCGCGGAAGTCCATGCGGATTCGTGACTTGCAGAGCAAGCAATGCGCGATGGATTTGTGGACGGAACTCGTTCACCGAAAACGCTCAATGCGCGTCGCGCATTCACTGTGCCCACGGACGAATCCGTGGTTTGCCCAAGACGGGCGAAGTGCTCGATCGATCTATCCCGCGCGCCGGACTTCCGGAAACGCAGGGGGCGCGTGCTCGATGCGAAGATCGCGTGAAGCGATTCGATCTCGGGCCGTGTGCCCTGCAAACGGTCGCGAACGGCGAGGCCTGTTCGACGAGCCGGAAATGTGAACGGGCAACTTGAGACGCCGCCCGGTCCGCCTCCGCGGACTTGGCAAGTATCGGCGTGGCGGGGGCAAACTGTCAAGGTACGATTTGCTGCGCATGCCTGCGATCTTGCATTGGCTTTCCAACCTGCTCCCGACCAACCCGATTGCCGTGCGCATCGTGTCGGGCGGGTCGAAGCGTTCTCGGCATCTTTTGCTGCGGGCTGGGTACCTCGCGATCATGATTGCGGTGCTCTTGATTGGCTTGGTCGGGGGTGACGGCTCGATGAAGCAACTCGCCACCCGTGGTGCGACCGCCTTCTGGGTGGTGGCGACGGGGCAGGTGCTGCTGATTTGCGTGCTCACACCGATCTTCATGGCTGGGGCCATCGTCCAAGAAGCGAGCCCGCGCACATGGGACATCTTGCTCACGACGCCCCTCGGCAATCTGCAGATTGTGCTTGGCAATCTGTTCGGGCGGCTGTTCTTCATCTTGGCGTTGTTGCTGTCGACGCTGCCACTCTTCGTACTGACGCAGTTCTTCGGTGGCGTCCCTGGCCGCGCGATCGCGATGAGTTACGCGATCGCCGCATCAAGCGCGCTGGTGGTTGCAACCACGGCTGTGACATTGTCGGTGACGCGCAGCGCTGGCAAGCGCGCTGTGCTGGTGTTCTATGCCGCGGTTGTGATGTACATCTTCGCAACCTACGCAGCCGACGCATACGCGCGTACGCAAGCGGCGATTGGTATCGGTTCAGGCGCAACGCGCACGACGCTCTTTACGGCGTTCAACCCGTTTCTCGCGCTGGAAAGTGCGCTGCGATCAACGAGCTATGTGCCGTATGCGCCCAGCGATGTTCCATTTCCGCCATTCGCGCCGCTTTACACAAGTCCAGCCGTGTCGTTCTGCCTGATCGCAGTGACGGTGAGTTTCCTCTTGATCGTGTGGTCGACGGTGCGATTGCGCGTCATTGGTACGCGGGGACCGCAGGTTTCGATGTTGAAGGCACTCGTCGGAGCTGGTGCGAGTGCAGGTGGCACACGCCAATCACGACGCGTGGGATCGAACCCGATTGCCTGGCGCGAGCGCATGCTGCGCACACAATCGTTTGGCGGACTGTTCGGTCGCTGGGCGTTTCTCGCACTTGGTGCATGTGTGGGCTTCGTGCTGTGCGGGCTGCATCGCCAAGGTGTGATGGATGGCGCGCAACTTCGACTCGCGCTCTTAGGTGTTGTGGGCGCAGAGATTGTTGTCGTGTTGCTGACAGCGGTGAGTCTGAGTGCCACAGCGGTGAGCCGCGAGCGCGAGGATGGAACGCTTGACATTCTGCTCACAACCCCAATTCAGCCGGGGCCGTATCTCGCAGGGAAACTCGCGGGAATTGTGCAGTTTCTGATACCCATGCTTGCGGTTCCGTTTGTCACGCTCGGATCAGTCGCGATCTATGTGCTCTCGAATGGATTCGGTGGGAAGGGCGCCATGATCATGACGGCACAAACCGGCCTGAACACCGTGCAGTTGCCGCTGATTTTCCCAGAAGGCGCGATTTTGGTTGTGGTGCAACTCGTTGCCGCCACGAGCTTCGCGATTATGGTCGGTTTGCAGTGGTCACTGCGCACGAAGGGCACGATTGGATCTGTGATGGCTGCAATTGGTGTGCTTGGTGCGATCGGGTTGGTGCTGGGCGGTTGCGCGACGGCGTTCGGAGCGAATGTGCCGTATGTCGGCGCAGCGATGACAGCGATGAGCCCGCTCAACATGCTTGCTGCAGTTGTTGATCCGCCGATGGCGATCAGCGGCAGTCTCGACAATGTGCCAGCGGCTCGAACCAGTTTGGTCATCGGAACGATCGCTGCGAGTATTTGCTTCGGCGCAGCGTGCTTCGCCATGCATGCGGCGATGAAGAAGAACTTCATGATGACCGTGCGTCGTCTTGCAGGAACAAATTGACGGAATTGCGAGACTACGAAGCGCATCTCCCCATCGGCGCACTCGCGCAAGATTTTGCTGCCGATTTTGATCTCAAACGCAATCTCTCAACCGACTCGAAGGGAACTCTCATGCTTTCAATGTCGCTTCTCTCGCTCACCGCGAGCACTCTGGTCTACGCCGCATCTGAAACGACGACTGTTGGTGACAAGCCAGCGGAAGGCGTATCGCTGACGGTGTATTCCTCAGCCGATCCGGCTGGCTTCGATCCGCAACGATTCGTGCAGCAGCAGCGCATGAGTGGCATGGACAATGTGTGGGGCGTGCCTGGATTCGGCGTGGTCAAGTCGGTGCGCAAACTCACAATTCCGAAGGGACTCGGCGAACTGGCGTTTACAGATGTCGCTGCATGGATCGATCCGACGACCGTGTCCTTCGTTGATCTTGACGACGCAAAGACAACAGTGCTTGAGCAGAACTTCCAGTTCGATCTCGTCAGTGCATCCAAGTTGATGGAGAAGTTTCTCAACCGTGAGGTCGTGCTTCGGGTTGCAGAAGGTGACGGCGCGGCAACCGTGTCGGGCACGTTGCTCTCTGCGAATCAAGGTCAAGCGGTGTTGCAAACCGCGCAGGGCGTGAAGATCGTTCCAATGAATGGCGCGCAGGTGCAACTCGGCGAACTTCCGGGCGGTCTGCTGACGAAGCCGACGCTCGTATGGAAGCTTGCGAGCGAGTCGGGCGGCGAGCATCTCGTGCGCACGACCTATCAAACTGCCGGGATGACCTGGCGCGCGGATTACAACATTGTGCTCGACGATGCCGATCGCTCAGGCGCGATCACCGCGTGGGTCACGCTCATGAACTTGTCGGGTGCGTCGTATCGCAATGCCGAACTGAAACTCGTTGCAGGAGAAGTGAACAAAGTCCAACCGCGCGGCGGCGCATTTGGCGCTCCGCGTCGTATGGCGGTCGAGGCGGCGGCCATGGCCGACGACGCCGGTTTCACAGAGAAGGAGTTCAGCGACTTCCATCTCTACACGCTGCCGCGCACGACCGATGTCTTGCAAAACTCGACACAACAGATTGCGCTCTTCCCGCCGATTGCGGGCTTCAAAGTGAAGCGCGAACTCGTGATGGATTTCTCCAGCGGTATGCTCACGCCAGGCGCACCGATTCTCGATCGCGACTTCGGCGTTTCTACGAAGCAAAATCCCGCGATCCTCGTTTCGTTTGAGAACAAGAAAGACAACAGTCTTGGCATGCCGCTGCCGGCCGGCAAGATTCGCGTCTACAAGGAAGACTCGGCCGACGGCACGCTTGAATTCGTGGGCGAAGATCTCATCGCGCACACGCCGCGGAACGAAACAGTGAAGATTCGCCTCGGCGAAGCGTTCGATGTGGTTGGTGAACGCACGCGCACCGATTTCACCATCGACAACGCGGCAAAGCGTATGACGGAGACCTTCCGTATCGAGGTCCGCAACCAGAAGTCATCGGCCCAGAAGGTGCGCGTGATGGAACGGCTCTATCGCTGGACGAACTGGAAGATTGAGAACCAGAACACACCGTTTGAGAAGCTTGAGTCGGGGACGATCGCGTTCGATCTTGATGTTCCAAGCGAGGGCAAGAAGGTTGTCGAGTACAAGGTCACCTACTCGTGGTGATGCGCGCTGCGCTTTACTCGGCGCACATCAATCGCTTGCGCGGTCTTGACGCAAGGTCAACAGCGCACTGACTGTCTCCGAAGAACCTCCAGCACAACACTGGAGGTTTTTCATGAGATGGATGTCTGTTGCGGTCGCGGCTTCCGCGACCACTGCTGTTCTCGTCGCGCAAAGCGTATTCGCAGGCGGTCCTTCGATCACGCTGAACAAACTCGCGAGCACGCCGCGCGCGGGCTACGACGTTGCGGGTGCCGAAATCGTCGCCTTCGACGCCACGACCAATCGCGCATTCGTCGTCAATGGTCTCACCAACGCGATCGATATCTTCGATCTCCAGATTCCTGGATTTCCCGTCTCGGAAGGCTCGATCTCGCTGCTCCCTTATGGCGGCGGCGTGCAGAGCGTGGCGGTGAAGAACGGGAAAGTCGCGTGCGCTGTGCAAGGTGTTGTGAAGACAGATCCTGGTTTCGCAGTCTTCTTCGATACCAACGGAACTTTCCTCGCCTCCGTCACCGTCGGCGCGTTGCCCGACATGATCACCTTTACGCCCGATGGCACGAAGGTCATCACGGCGAACGAAGGCGAACCATCGACCACCTATGCGATCGATCCAGAAGGCACGATCAGCATCATCGATGTGAGTGGTTCGACGATCACGCAAGCGAATGTCACGACGCTCGGCTTCAACGGCCTCCCTGCAGGCACGATCGACCCGTCGATCCGCGCGTTCGGCCCAGGTAGCCCAACGATCGGTCAGGATCTTGAACCTGAGTATGTTGCGGTTTCGGCCGACGGCGCGACTGCGTGGGTTTCGTTGCAAGAGCACGCTGCGCACGCGGTGGTCGATCTGACGATTCCCGCAATCACTGCGGTACGGCCCTTCGGCACGAAGAATCACGGCGCGGGCACGCCAAGCCTCACGGCCGCGACCTTCACCAATCCTCCGGTGCTCGGCACGACCGCCGCTGGACAAGACATTCTTCTCGGCGGTTTCAGCGGACTTTGGATCGATTCGGTGAACGCGACGACGGGCGTCATCACCTTGTGGGCGAACACCGATCGCGGACCGAACCTTGAGCCGGTGAATGTTGACGGCGACGCCGCGCTTGAGCGTCCATTCGCGTTGCCGAACTTCCAGCCGCGGATCTGCCAGTTCACCTACGACCCTGCGACGAATGCGCTCGCGCTTGTTGGTCAGATCTTGCTGCGCAAGCCTGACGGCTCGCCGTTGACGGGATTGCCGAATATCCAGGGGCTCGGCACGGGCCTTCGCTACACCGACGAGCAGCCGATTGATCTCTTCGGCAACACGATTCCGAACGATCCGCTTGGCGGCGACTTGGAAGGCATCGTGCGCACCGCCGATGGCAATATCTGGATGTGCGATGAGTATCGCCCAGCGCTCTATAAGTTTGACGCGACTGGTCTCATGCTCGATCGCTTCGTGCCCGCGGGATCGAACGCCTTCGGCGTCCATGTCGGCACCGAAGCGTTCCCTGCGGTCTACGCGCAGCGCCGCGACAATCGCGGATTCGAAGCGATCGCCGTGTGGGACAACTTCGTCTACTGCTTCGTGCAGAGCCCGCTCGACAACCCCGATGTTGCCAACGACGCGAACTCGAAGGCGTCACGCAACACGCGCATCGCGAAATTCGACACGACCACAAACACCGTCGTCGCCGAGTACATCTATGTGCTCGAAGGTGGACAAAGCGACAAGCTCGGCGACGCCTGCGCTTTCGCGCCGGGCAAGTTCTTGGTCGTCGAGCGCGATAGCTCGCTTGGCTCGTCGTCGCTCAAGAAGATCTTCCAGATTGATCTTGCCGGCGCGACCGATGTCTCAACGCTTTCGCCTGCGATTGCGGGCCCAGGCGGAACACTCGACAAGATGACACCCGCGCAACTCGCGGCGGCGGGCATCGTGCCAGTGTCGAAGCAAGTGCATGTTGATCTTGCGGCTGTTGGCTACGCGAACTACGGCGACAAGGTCGAAGGTCTCGCGATGCGCGATCCGGCGACCCTCTTCGTCATCAACGACAACGATTTCCGCATGCCGCTCACCTTTGATCTCGCGACGGGCACATTCCCAGTGAACCCCTCAGCCGTGCCGACGACGCTCGGCATGATCACCTTCTCTGGCAACGGCCTCGATCCGAGCGATCAAGACGGCGTGAATCGCATCGCGGGCTGGCCAGTCGAAGGCGCGTATCAGGCCGATGGCATGGCGTCGTTTGTTTCGGGTGGACAGCAGTACTACGCCACCGCAAACGAAGGCGACTCGCGTGAGTGGGGCACCTTCGTCGATCTCACCACGATCGCTTCTGCGACCGTTACGCTCGACAAGCAACTCTTCCCTGGCCGCGATTGGTTGAAGGTGAACACGCGTCTTGGTCGACTCCAAGTTCGCAAGGACCTCGGCGACCTCGATGGTGACGGCGACTGGGATCGCATCGTCGCGATCGGTTCGCGTGGCATCACAATTTGGAATGCGAGCGGCGCGCGCGTGTGGGACTCAGGCGATTTCTTCGAGCAATACACCGCAGCGCAATTCCCGCTGAACTTCAACGCAAGCAACACCAACAACACGCGCGACAACCGCAGCCGTGCGAAAGGTCCAGAGCCGGAAGGCGTTGCGTTCGGAATGATCGGTGGTCGCCCGTATCTCTTCGCGATCTGCGAGCGTGTCGGCGGCATCTTCGCCTACTCGGTCGACAATCCAGCTGCGCCTGTCTTCGAGGGCTACATCAATTCGCGTGACTTCGCGTTTGCGCCGAACACTACCGGCGCTGGCGACCTCGGTCCTGAAGGCATCGCGTTCGTCTCTGAAAACGACAGCCCGACTGGTAAGGCACTGCTGCTCGTCGCACATGAAATCAGCGGCACGCTTGCTGTGTACGAAGTCGCGCGCGTTTGCGATACGCCAGGCGATATCAACGCCGATTGCAGCGTCGATGCTGCCGATCTTGGCGAATTGCTCTCGCAGTGGGGCGCGTGTGGTAAGGGCGCATGCAGCGCGGATCTCGATGCTGACGGCGAAGTCGGCGCATCGGATCTTGCGATTCTGCTCTCGAACTGGGGCTGAGTTCCCGCGAGAAATCTGAGTTCTTCTCCGGCCGAGGCATGTCCTCGGCCGGTTTCTTTTTGGCACGATTTGTGCGCGCGGCGCTGTGTAGCGGCCGCTTTTGAGAAATCCGGGTTGCATGTGAGAGAAGAGCGTCGTTCGCGCGGACTCGTGTCGTCGGGGTCGTTCCCCCCGGCCATTTCTGACGAGGAGTACCTATGCGACCGTTGTTTGTCGATCCGAAGCGGATCGCGGTGGCTGTGATGTCGGCTTCCGAGCGTGCTCGGAGGACAGACCTCGCGAAGACCGCGACGACCGCCGAAGTGCCCGGCGCGCTGCCTGACACGCTCTCTACTGAGCGCCTCGCTTCGCGCATGGAGCATCAAACTCCACGCGTGCGTCGCGGCATCGTGATGCGGGCGTGCGTCGCACCGCGCGCTCGACGCGATGCGCTCATCGCCGTCATGCGCGAGCCTTCGCAACTTCCATCGCTCGCAGCGGCGCGTGTCATCGCAGGGCTCCGCGCGCGCGGCGACGCAGTTTCTGTGTTCGAACTTCCTGCGCGCGAATTTGCGCAATTGGTGGCACTCGGCTGCGTCGTGAAAGCGGGCGACTTGCGGTGGCCCTCCGATAGAGCCGCGGCGTGCGTGCTTGCGGTCGATGCAAACGACCACATTCATGCGTTACGCGTGGAGAACGAATTCAATGTAGCGCACCTCGGGCACGGACTCGTGCCTGACTTCACAGATCAGTCCTTCTCGCAGATGCGATGGCTTCCGATCGCGGCGTCTGGAGTGGCCGGCGAGTCTCGTCCACTTGCAGCAGTGCTGCACGAGATTCGTGAGTACGCGCGTCGCTACGCGCTGCCAAATCTGATCTTCGTCGATGATGCATTGAATAACAACGACAACACATTTGCGGCGTTGGTCGAGACGATCCAAGATCACGCGACTGGTGTGCAGTGGATGTGCACAGTGCGTGTGGGCGCGAGCGATGACGATGGACTTTCGCGCCGACTCATGCGCCGCGCTGCGATCGCGGGTTTGCGTGAAGTTACCCTTTGCACAACCGATGCATGCTTCAACGCGCGCGTGACCGAACTCGTGAAGTACGCGCGCGAAGCTGGAATCAGGACGAAGTGTGCGAGCGAGGCTCAAGCGTTCAGCCTTTCGCCTGCTGCGCCGCGCGCGACGCGAGCGTCGGATTCCTTCAAGCAGACGGCGCAACCAAACACCTTCGTGTACGCGCGCGCTGCTGTTCCCACAGGTTGCATTCCACTGAAAGACTGAGGAGTTTGAGATGTCACTTGAAACAGCATTCCGCGTCGCTTCAGCCACAACTCCACTTCGCCAGAGGCTGCGCACGCTTTCGCTCGCGGAGAAACTCGACGAAGCGGAAGCCTTCATTCGACAGTTCTACGCGGAGAACAATCTGGGTTCCGCGGCCTGTGAAGCGAGGCTTTGCGAAGTTCGCACAGCACTCGAGTCGTTCAATCACTACGAGCACACCACCGAGGAGCTCGCGTTTGGCGCGCGTGTCGCGTGGCGCAATCACGCGCGCTGCATCGGCCGACTCTTTTGGAAATCGCTCGTCGTCGTCGATCGACGTGAAGTCACGGATCCTGCAGAAATCGCAGCATGTTGCGCGGAGCATCTTCTTTCCGCGCGCGGCGTGAGTGCGAGCGATTCGGGAGCTTCGCCCACGTCCGGTGGTTCCGGAGGCATTCGATCGACGATCACGATTTTCGCGCCTGTGCGAGGCGATCGCATGCCTGCGCACATCGAGAGTCGGCAACTCGTGCAATACGCGGGCTACCTCGCGGAAGACGGCTCGATTGTTGGTGACCCTGCAAGCATCGAAGCGACGCGCATGGCCATCGAACTTGGTTGGAATCCACCGGCGCAACGCAGTCGCTTCGATGTGTTGCCGCTCCAGATTTGCGATGAACACGGTCAACGACATCTCTTCGAGTATCCAGACGGGGTGGTGCAAGAGGCGCTCATGGAGCATCCCACGCAGCCAGCGTTCGCGTCGCTCGGGCTCCGTTGGTACACCATTCCCGCGGTGAGTTCGATGGTGCTTTCGATCGGCGGTATTGAATATCCATGTGCACCGTTCAACGGTTTCTATATGGCGAGTGAAATCGCTTCGCGGAACTTCGCAGATGTCTCACGCTACGACCAACTGCGCGCGGTGGCAGAAGTGCTTGCGATCGACACCACGCGCCCGTTGTGGAAGGACCGTGTACTCACGGAACTCAACGAAGTGGTGCTTCACTCTTTCAAGAAGGTTGGCGCGACGATTCTCGACCATCACACGGCGAGCGAGCAATTCATGGAGTTCTTTCAAAAGGAACGCAGTGCTGGTCGCGAGCCGAGTGCTGAGTGGTCGTGGATTGTCCCGCCACAAGCAGC
>JASGCF010000005.1:21647-27938 GCA_030054275.1 Limnohabitans sp.
GACACCACGCTGCACGAGCCGCGCGCGGCAACCCGCGCCAGCGATCGTCATGCGCGTTCGAGCGACGTCACTGCGAGTGACGTCTCACGTTGTCCGTTTGCACGTGGTTTGAGTATCCGTGGTCTGGGGCTCCTTGCGGGTCGCTTCTCGACCGGATTCCTCGCGAAGAAGTTGAGCAAGCCATTTCATCATCCGACATCGTTGAACTCGCTGTAAAGATCGTCCGGAAACCCTTCATGCGAGCGCGTAAGGCTGCGTGAAATCGAGATACGCCAATGCAGATTAAGAATGTTGGCGATTGTCGGATATCGTGTCGGTCCACCCCAACGGTGCGCACATGTCCCCAAACTCCCTTCCGCCCAACACCCAACGTCAAAGAGAGTTGCGCGCGCCAACAAGCGTTCATGCACCAGCAACGTCATCGCTAGAGCCAGTTCGAGCGCGCCAAGCGTTGCGGGCGGTGATGGTCGATCTCAACAACTTCTCGACTTTCCCGACGCTCGCGGTTGGAATTCTCGTTGCGTCACTCAGGAACGCCGGACACGAGGTGGAGCTCATCTGTCCGCTCGCACACGATGTTCCCGCGGCGGAGCGTGAGCGTCGCGAGACCTTCAAAGACCAACTCATGCGACGCGTGCACTTGTCCACGCATCCAGCATTCCGCGCGACGCGCGATCTTGCTCGCCGAGTTCGTCTCTGGTGGCGCGGCCGACCTCACCCGCGTGTCTTGCGAGAGACGGCGCGTGTGTTGGATGAGAAGCCGGACATCCTGCTCCTCTCTGCCTACTTGCAGCACTACGCGACAGTTCGTGAACTTGGGCGACTCGCAGCGGAACGTGGAATCCCCGTACTTCTCGGTGGTCCTGCATTCAATCAAAATGCGACGGCTAGTTCCTGGCTCGATATTCCTGGCGTGAAAGCCGTTGTTGGTGGCGAAGTTGATCTTGTGCTTCCTCGTATCGTTGAAGCGGTGGTCGCTGGCGAAGATCTGCTGCAGTTTGACGGAGTTTTCTTGCCTGACGGGCGGAAGAGTCGTCCCGCTCCGCCACTGCGCCAACTCGACCAGATTCCTGTGCCAGACTTTACGGACTTTCCGTGGGATCGCTATCGCATGCGAGTGATCCCGATGATGACGGGTCGCGGTTGTCAGTGGAACAAGTGCAACTTTTGTAGCGACATCACCAGCGCGAGTGGACGGACTTATCGCACGAAAAGTCTTGAGACAGTCATGCATGAAGTGCGTGAACTCTCGCGCCGGCATGAGACGACAAACTTCTTGTTTCTCGATCTCAAGTTGAATTCCAATCCCGCGCTCTTTCGAGGAATCTGCGAGAACATGCAGCGAAACGCACCGGGGGCGCAGTGGGTTGGAACGGTGCACGTCGACCTTCGAAAGGACAACGGACTTTCTCGCGCGGATCTCCGCGCCGCCGCCGCCGCAGGAATGCGACGCGTGAGTTTTGGGCTTGAGAGCGGCAGCCAGCGAATGCTCGACTTGATGGAGAAGGGCTGCTCGGTGGAGACAAACGCAGAGTTCATCCGGAACGCCTGCGAAGCAGGGATCAGCGTTCGATGCACGATGTTCAAGGGTTTCCCCGGTGAGACTGCCGCGGATCTCGAGCAAACCGCAAACTTCCTTACGAAGCACAGCGAATTCATCGACCGCATCCGATTCAACGAGTTCTCGATCCTCGAAGGGACACCTATTCACGATGCGGTCCGTGAAGAGCCATCGCGCTTCCCTGAACTTCGCGTCTTGCAGTTTGACCAACGACAAGCCGCCGCACGCTACGTGAACTCGGCAACGACGGGAAGCGAGTACCGCCGCGCGAAGGCGCGAGTGCTTGCGCTCGTCCACCAGATCAATCGACGTGAAGTGCGGCGAACTGCACAAGCGTTTGATGGACTCATGTGAGATCAAACCGAAAAGTGATTCGGCATGAGAATCGATACAAAAGTGCGTTCAAACCCGCTTCGCCGCAGATTGCGGCGCGTGGGTACTTGGGAACGCCGCGAAGAAGCAATTGCGTTCATCGAGCTCTTTCATCGTGAAGGCGGACTCAGCGATGTATCGCGGCGCGCACGACTTCGAGAGGTAAAGCGAGCGCTGTGGCGCAACAACTTCTATCAGCACACGCCGGAGGAACTGGCGTTCGGAGCACGCGTCGCATGGCGAAATCACGCGCGCTGTATTGGAAGGTTGTTCTGGCGTTCGCTCGAAGTTTTTGATTGTCGGGCGATCAGTGATCCTGAAGCGATGGCGGGCCGAGTCGTCGACCACTTGATCTTTGCGAAGGGAACGGGATCGATCCGATCCGCAATCAGCATCTTTGCGCCGGTTCAGGGCGATGCATTGCCCGCCTACATCGAGAGTCGCCAAATCGCGCAGTACGCGGGCTATTCGCTTGAGAATGGTGAACTTCTCGGTGATCCGCTTACTGCCGAAGCGACACGGATCGCACGAGCGCTCGGGTGGAATCCGCCTCATCAGATCGGGCGATTTGATCTGCTTCCATTCACGATTCGTGATACGCGTGATCGCCGGTTGCTTTTTGAGTTGCCTCCAGATGCGATTCAAGAGGTCGACATTGAGCATCCACACAACCGGGGACTCGCGGAACTCAAACTTCGTTGGTACACGGTGCCGTGCGTGAGTTCCATGATTCTCAGCATCGGTGGAATCGATTACCCGTGTGCGCCATTCAATGGGTTTTACATGTGCACAGAAATCGCCTCGCGGAATCTGTGCGATGAGCGACGATATGACTTGCTCGCTCCCGCGGCAGAGGCGCTTGGAATTGATCGAAGCGATGTTGTTTGGAGAGATCGTGTTCTTACAGAGCTCAATCTGGCCGTGTTGCATTCGTTCCGTCGTGACGGCGTGACCATTGTCGATCACCATGAGGCAAGCGCGCAGTACATGGAGTTCATTCAGCGTGAGGCAAGTTCGGGGCGCATTCCAAGCGGTCGATGGGACTGGATCGTGCCGCCACAAGCGGGCTCGGCATGTCCTGTCTTTCATCTGATGATGCGCGATCGAAAGATGGTTCCGAACTTTTATGACTCGCGCGCGACTGATGGCGATGAACTTGCTCCTCGGTATGACGAATTGAAGCGCAATCGATGGCACGCCCGATGGGATCGATTGCGACATCGATACTGGGCGTGGCGAAGAAGGAGAGACTGATGACACGTGTCGACGAATCGATCGACGAATCGATCAACGAATCGATCAATGACGAGTCGTCACAACAGCGTGAATTCGCTGGAGTAGTTGCGCGCTTCCACGCGGTACGTGGCGAGATTGATCTCCGAATTCGTGTTCAATCCACGATCCTGCTCGGAGCAATCGCTGGAGCACTCATCCTCGCGGTCGTCGTCGTGATTCTTCAGAGTTTTGGTGCGGTACGCGTCGGCCTCGAAGTCGCAGTCCTGTTTGCTTGCGCAGATCTCCTCGCCGCACTCCATTGGATGCACAACGACATTCGCCATGTACAACTTGGTCACTACTTGATGCAAGAGATCGAGCCAAAATTGGTACGCCAAGGTGTGGGTTGGGAGCGCTATCACCACGATTTGCCGCGACCAACGCCGCTTGGATCCTATTGGTTTGTCGGAACAAAGGGAGTTCTTGCAGTCGCGCCACTGTTGGTCACTGGCGCAGCACTGACAAATCGAGCGAACTTCCAAGAGTATGGAATGTTGGCAACGATTTTTCTTCTCATCGCCGCGATCGTTGTGCTGACACGTTTGCCGCGTCAGCCAGTGTCGAGGGCTGGAGAAGCATGAACCCTTTGCCAGTCCCCAACAACGCTGCACGGGTATCGATGGTTGTCGTTGTTCCAGCGGCGTCGGAAGCCGCGGTCATCGCACGGCTCATCAAAACACTTGCAGACCAGCATTTTGATGGGATCGTCGCGATCGTGATTGCAGTGAATGGAGCGCGCGATAAGACCGCGGCAATCGCTGAAGCGTGCATCGAAAGGCTCGTGCCAAGTGCGACATGGTGTTGGCGTGTGCTTGAGTTGCCCGTGCCGTCGAAATCACGAGCCTTAAATGAAGGTGAGCGTGTCGCTCGAAGCATGCTTCGAAGTTTCGGTGTCGAGAGCCCTGACATCACGTTCTATCTCGACGCAGATATCGAGCTCTCGCCAAACACATTTGACGAGGTCGCGAGCGCATTGTCAGAAGTGCGGCCTCGTATCGTGCAGCCGTTTCGCTGCGCCGAGGCGTCGGCACCGTTTCTCAGTTGGATGGCTGGAAACGCTTTGTGCACATTGCCTTGGGTCACCGGTGATATCGCCTGTGGCGGGGTGTTTGCGGTGAATCGTGCAGGGCGTGAGCGATGGACGGAGTTTCCCGATCTTGCGGCAGACGATGCGTTTGTCTTCAACCGATTTCGAAGCGAGGAGCGTGTAGTGGTCACGAGTGCGAGGGCGACGCATCCGATGCCCGCAACGCTTCGTGGACTTGCTCGACAACAGCGCCGATGGCGTCTTGCACGCAGAGAACTCGAAGCATCGGGAGTTCCTTCAGCGTTTCCTTGTGATGCGGCGTCGGCCTGGCCAATGCGCCGACGCATCAAGGCGATGCTCTCTTCACCGCGCGTGCTTTTGTCCTTTGTAGGTCTGCGTGCGATTCGCGTCGCGTCGTACTTCGATCGTACGCACTTTCGATCACATGTTTGGGAAGTCGATCGAGTGGGCGGCATGCAGAACAAGCACAGCATGAAGATGCGGGGTCACGATGCAGCACGCTCCTGACGACACTGCTCATGGCGATCGTGACGACGAGCAATTGCGTCTCGTTGCACCAGCACTCTTTGCAGGCCTTCCGAAGTCGCGCATGCTTCCCACCACGATCTGCAACTGGGCGCCGCGTCGGCGTGCGGAGTGGTGGGCGTTCAAGGCGGCGAAACTGGACGGGGTCTTGCGCGATCGCTGATTGTCCGACGCAAACTTCTTGAGTCGAGCGGGGTCGTACTTGGCGCGTGGTCGCAAGGTCCTGGTTTGATTCGAGGCGCATTCCCGCCGAACTCCATCATCGGCCGCTATTGCTCCATTGGCCCCGGCGTGATGGTTGCGAACGAGAATCACCCGCTTGATCAACGCTCAACGTCTGGGTGGTTTTACGATCCGTTCCTCGGGCTTGTCAGACAGCGGGCACTTCCGCCGCGACCGATTTTGGCGATTGGACATGACGTTTGGATCGGCGCGAGTGTGTGTATCACCCCGCGCGTTCGTCGCATAGGTCACGGTGCTGTGATCGGCGCAGGCTCGGTGGTGACGCGCGATGTTCCACCGTTTGCCATCGTGGCGGGGAATCCGGCACGGCTCTTGCGATACCGATTCGAAGGAGCGGAAGCTCGATCGTGGCTCGCCTCGCGATGGTGGCGCCTCGAACCTGCGAAGGCACTGGCGTCGTTTCGGTCGATGTCCGATGAAGCGAAGTGCGCTCCTCAATCCGCGCCTTGGCCAGAAGCGCTTGAGGCTTCAGAGAGCGCGTTCGACGCGCTGCTTCTGATCTGAGTCCATGCACGCGCGCCACAATCGCACGAGATCCGCGACGGCGAGTGTTTCTGGCCGTTGCGTCGGATCAATGCCCTCGGGCCACGCGCGCGAACGACCAAGAATCGCGCCGAGTTGCTTGCGGCGTTTCGAGAAGAGTGTGTGCACGAACGCGCCGAAGGCATCGGCCTCTTCGCGCGCGATGGCGGGAGCCGCACGCGGGCGCAACGCGAGCATCGCGCTCGTCACATCGGGTGATGGCCAAAAGCAGCCAGGTGCGAGCACCGCGATTTGCTCGACTTCGCAGAACGCCTGCACCAGAATCGTGAGAGGGCCGTATTCGCCACATCCAGGCTGCGCGCGCAGACGGTCGCCAACTTCGCGTTGGATGGTCACAAACTGGCCGCGGCAGTTCGGCATCGACGCACAGAGTGCCATGACCGGACTCGCCGCTTGATAGGGAAGATTCGCGACAAGCGTGAACTCGCGCGAATCGATGCGCGCGAGCGCGTCTGCGTTCAGTGCGCGCTTGCCATCCAAGCAATCACCTTCGATGAGTGTGAAGCGCGGATTGGCGCTGAGCCGCTCGCGCAGGATCGCAGCCATGTCGCGATCGAGTTCAATCGCGATCAACTCGGCGCCGCGCGAAAGAACTTCCTCGCTCATCGTGCCTGTGCCTGGCCCAATCTCAAGCACAAGCGATCCTTCGCCGATCTCGCTCGCGTCGACAAGCCGCCGCAGCAAGTTGTGATCGACGAGAAAGTTCTGCCCAAAGCGATGCTTC
>JASGCF010000219.1 GCA_030054275.1 Limnohabitans sp.
TTGGTGCGCTTTCGCTTGGTGTCGTGTCGCGTGGTTTTTCGCTCGGTTTCTCGCTTGGTTTTTCGCTTGGGGCCTTCCGCGCCGGTGCTGTCGAAGCAGGGACCGCAAGTTGCGCCGAAACTTCAGCCGTTGCGAAGCCAGCAAGCAGCACCGCAGAAGCCAAACCGAGGGCGCGAGTTACACGGGTTGAACTGTGCCAAAACGGATGACGCATAGGTGTTCCGATCGGCGGCGAACGCCACCTTCTTCAGATCTACGCAACTTTCGCGGGGAGATTGCAAGGATGCAAGGCGAATTTTCCGTCGATTTGGAATTCTGAGCCAATTTGTCTCGGCTCAACCTGCAGCCCGTCGAAGCCGCCAACCCGCAATCATCGCGACCATGGCGCATAGGACGCCTACCACGCTGAAAATCTGGTGGCTTGGCACATCGAGCGTCCGAAGTGCGAGGAAAAGCGCAGAACCGGCTGCGCCAAGCGCAAAGGACAGTCCGTTCGCCGTGCCAAGTACGCGTCCGCGCAGATCATCTGGGGCAAGTGATTGCAGCATTGATTGCAACGGAATGATGTAGAGGCCCGCGACCAAGCCTGTCGCTGCGAGCAATGCCATGGTGATGTTGAAGTCGTTTGGCGCAACACCGAGTGCCATGAAGCCAAGTGCCAATCCGCCCGCACCAAAGACGATGAAGAGTTGCCTGCGTTCGACGCGATCAAGGTACGCAGCGCCCACACAGCCAAGTCCGATTGCGACAGCGAGCGCAGCCATCAGGTGCGAGGTCTTCTCGTCCGACACTCCAAGGAACGCCGAGTAGTCGGGCAGAATGCTCAGCACGATCGCCGCGACGAAGTAGAAAAATGTCCACGCAAAGCACACGCCAAGCAGTGGTCCCTTCGCCATGAACTTGAGCGTGGTGATGTAGGTTGAGAATGGATTGAAATCGACGGGAAGATCCGGACTCTGTGCTTTGAGGCGCGGCAGCGTGAGGCATGTCAGAAATCCGAGCAGCACCGCAATGGCCATGGCAGTGCCTGGAAGCCATGCGCTCTCACCGGATGGAACACCGTTTACAAAGCCCGCTTTCCAACGGTGTGCAACAAGGCCGGCAACCAAAAGTCCGCAAATCACAGCGACATTTGTGGCCATGTTCACGATGCCATTCGCGCGCGCAATCTGCGAGGGCCCAACGAGCTCGGCGATCATGCCGTACTTCACTGGACCGAAGAACGCACTCACAATCGCGAAGGCGATCAATGCTGTGAGCGCGCCCCATGCAGAGCCGCGCGCAAACTCAACAGCACTGAACGCAGCCACGGCGAGCGAGATTGTTTTGAGCACGATCGTGATACGCGACTTCGATGAGCGATCTGCGATGCGTCCACCAAAGGCTGAAAGCAGCACAAACGGAAGCGTGAAGGCAACGCCGATGAGACCGTTACCACCTTTGCCGAAGACTGTTTCCCACGGCGCGCCAACCGCAACGGCGAAGGTGAGCACGCCCTTGATGATGTTGTCACTCGCTGCCTCGAAAAACTGCGTCAAAAGCAGCGAAATGAAGCCGTGATTCCACAGCGCGCGTACTTCGCGTTGTGCGGCATCACTCATCGATCCGCCTCGGTCGGGGCGGATTGCGCAGCGGGTCGCGTCACGCGCGCATCAGGGCGGCCCTTGCCTGGTGTCCAAGGTGGAGCATCGATCGTGAACGCGCGTGTCACAACTTCTGGTTTCATCGGCCGTCCCGTCGCTGGATCCGCGATGGCACCGGCCGCGATACGCAGAATGGTGTCGGCGCCTTCAACGGCATATCCGAATGCGCAGTACTGACCATCGAGTCGCGCTGTTCCTTCGCGTGAAAGCGCCACAAACCACTGACTTCCTGCGCTATCAGGCCAGTCATTGCGCGCCATCGAAATCACACCGAAGTCATGCGGAAGGCGTGACGGTTCAAGTGCAATGTCGTATCCAGGACCGCCGTCGCCAGAGCCCGTGGGATCGCCGCCCTGCACAACAAAGGGCACTCCGTGACGGTCGGCTGGAACGATGCGATGCACCATGGTGCCGTCGTAAAAACCACTTGCAGCAAGATCAACGAAGTTCCGCGCTGTATTCGGTGCTTCGTCAGGGCAGAGCGCGAAACGAAGGCGTCCAGCCGATGTCTCGAAGATCACATCGCGATCACGCTCGATACGAAAGCCAGAGAGCGGGGTCGGATCTGCGTTCGGCCACTCTTTGGCCAGTGTTGCGTGCGCTTCACTCGTCGTATCAAGAAGCTTGCTGCCCCAACCAATGATGCGCGTGAACTTGGTCTTGCCATCGGGCCGTGTGTCTTGCGCGGTACGAATCGTGGGTCGTGACACAAGCGGCACCACGATCAACGGTGCGCCTTCGGGAGCACCGCCGACGATCGCTTGGACACGCACGGCTCGTTCCGCAGCACGGATGCTCGGAAAGAGTGCAGCGAGATCAAGTTCACCGTTCGTCGCGGTTGCGCGTGCGAGTTCTTTCGCATCGCGATCAAGAAGCACCAGTTCGCATGTCGCGTCGATTCCCGAAAGTACAGCGGGAATCGCTGCGTCCGGCTTGGCAAACGGCACCTTCGGCAAGAGTTCAGTCGCGGCGAACGCGGCGGTTGCAACGAGAAGCGGGGCAGTCATGCACGCATTATGGCGTGTTTCGCCATTACCATCTCGGCCTATGTCTCAGCCCACGGCGATCAGCGTTGATCCGAAATCCGCGAAAGTGCTCTCAGCCCGCCTGAAGGTTGGTCTTGAGATTCACATCGAACTCGCAACGCGCACCAAGATGTTCACGCGCGTGCCAAACGCAGCGCATCCATCCCATTTCGACGAAGTGCCGAACACGCTCATCGATCCAGTGGTGTGCGCGCTGCCCGGCGCGCTTCCGGTGATGAACAAAGCCGCGGTTGAAATGTCGATGATGGTCGGGCTCGCGCTCGGTTGCTCGATCGCGCGATACTCAAAGTGGGATCGCAAGAACTACTACTACCCCGATCTCCCGAAGGGCTATCAGATTTCGCAGTACGACTTGCCACTTTGCCACGATGGCAGCGTGGTGATTCCGGTTGCTGCTGGAGGTACGCGCGCAATTGGAATCATCCGCGCGCACCTCGAAGAAGACACGGGAAAACTCGGCCATGAGTTGCCGGGCGGCCATCACTACGCGGGCTCGCTCGTCGACTTGAATCGCGCAGGCACGCCGCTTCTTGAAGTGGTCACAGCGCCCGACTTCGACTGCGCGGAAGATGTCGTGACCTTCGCCGAAGAACTGCGCAACATCTGTCGATTCCTCGGCGTGACCGAAGGCATCATGCAGAAGGGCCACATGCGCTTCGAGCCGAATATCAACATGGTTCTTGAACTTGAAGGCGGTGTCACGGTGAAGACGCCGATCGTCGAAGTGAAGAATCTCAACAGTTTCCGCGCTGTGAAAGGCGCGATTGAGTTTGAAGCGAAGCGGCAAATCGAAGAGTGGCGCGAGACAGGCCGCGAAATGGGCCGAGGCATGAAGTCAACGCGCGGCTGGGATGACATCAACTTGCGCACTGTGTTGCAACGAGAAAAAGAAGACGCACACGATTACCGCTATTTCCCAGAACCAGACCTTGTACCTGTTGAAGTGAGCGATGCGTGGTTGGCCGATGTGTCGTCGCGAGTTCCCGAGTTGCCGCTTGCCCGGCGTGCGCGATACATCACTGGATATGGCCTGAGCGAGATTGATGCGCTCAACATTGTTTCGGAGCGCGACACTTGCTTCTACTTCGAGCGTTGTGTTGCCGCGCTTGAAGCCTCGGGTGGTGCGAAGAGCGCGAAAGATGCTGGATATGCAACAGGAAAGTTGCTTCTCAACACGATCGCGAAGCATGCAAATGAGCGCGGTATTGCCGTGCATGAACTCGAAGCGCTTGGCATGGGGGCGATGCAAGTTGCATCGATACTTGCGCTGCGTGAAGCCGGTGCCATCGGTCCACAAGCAGTGGATCCGTTGATCGGCGCGTTGCTTGCGGAAGGTGGTGGAGATCCGAAAGTTGTCGCAGAGAAACTCGGATTGGTGGTGGTGCGCGACGAAGGGCAACTCAACGCGTGGGTTGACGCAGCCATCGCCGCGAACGAAGCAGCAGCCAATGATGTTCGCTCTGGCAAGATGGCGGCGATTGGTCGCATTGTTGGCGCCGTGATGAAACTCTCCGGCGGCAAGGTGGATGCGAAGAGCGTGAACGAAGCGATTCTGAAAAAGTTGCAGTCGTGATGTCGCGCTTCCCGATTCGCGGGTTTGTATTTCTAGTTGAGGTCACGCGATGAGTTCGACCAGTGGACACATGCCGAGTTCTTCGCACGAGGCGCATGGGCATGCGCACGATGCAGCAACGGGTACGCACGCGCGATTGCACGACGACATCGAGCGCGTCCTTGTGCCGGCAGCAGCGATCGCAGAGCGTGTGCGTGCGCTCGCGCAGACGCTCGGCGAGGACTACGCGCACGCGGATGGGCGTTTGACGGTGGTGCCCGTGATGACCGGAAGTCTGCTTTTTGCAGCGGATTTAGTGCGCGCACTTCCGCAGCGACGCATGCGCATTCAACTGACGACGGTGTCAAGTTACGGGGGCAAAGCGACCGCGACGCGTGGAAGCGCGATTGTTGGCGCGCTCCCCAAGCATCTCGAAGGGCACCATGTGCTCATTGTGGATGACATTCTTGATTCGGGTGGCACGCTGCGACTTTTGCGCAGTGAGTTTGAATCGCGTGGGGCTGCGAGTGTGCGAGCGTGCGTGTTGCTTCGGAAGAAGATTGAGAGCGCGCTTTCAACGCCCTGCGAGTATGTCGGTTTTGATATTGGCGATGAATTCGTCGTTGGCTACGGTCTCGATTACGACGACCTCTATCGCAATCTGCCCTATGTCGGCACGCTTCGGAGGGAAGCGCGGTGACGCGCGTTCTCGCCGCAAACTCGGAGACGCCTGCGCAGGCAACGACAGCCAGCCCAACGGTGGTTGTGCCCGCACTTCCAACAGCAGTCCAAGCAACGCTTTCGCCGGACGAAATCGTCATTCTTGTGCTTCGTCCGAGCCTCCTGTACATCCCGCTCTCGTCGCTTGGAACGCTCGGCGCAAGCGCGATCATCGCAGCGACACTCGCGTGGGCGTCGATGTACGAGTGGAGCGCGTGGAGCGAAGCTGGCGGTATCTCGGTGGGCGTGATCGTCGCGTGTGCACGGCTTTCATGGGCGTGGCTTGATTGGTACACGCATCTCTTTGTACTCACCGATCGCCGCGTCATCGCGCGACGCGGCATCTTGCGCACAGCGCTCTACGAAGCTCCGTTGGTGCAGATTCAGAACACGGTTGTCGTGCAGAGCCTGCGCGAACGCATCTTCGGCCTCGGCACCATCGGCTTCGCGACCGCCGGTCGCAGCACCTTCGACGCATTTTGGGAGATGGTGCGGCGCCCGTTTGTCGTGCACGGACAAGTGCTCGACGCGATTCGGAGATACGGGAAGAAGTGAGGCGAGCCATGCGAGCCACAACAAACTTCGTGCGTCGTCTCCCATCGTCCGTACTCGGACTTGGCATGTGTGTGGTCACTCTCATGCTTACGGCGAGATCAAGTTGCGCCGAGAGTTTGGCCGCACACAGCGGTACGGCGCTCTTGAGCACCAACCGACCCAACGCGGCGCAAGCAAGCGAGACGCAATCGGCCGACGAGAAGCCGCTTTCCATCGCCGTGACGATTGATGATCGCGTGACCTTGCTTTCGATCGTCGCGAGGCTTTCTGGAGCAGATGAGTACAACGATCGACGCGCGAAATCT
>JASGCF010000220.1 GCA_030054275.1 Limnohabitans sp.
TCCGTGCACATCGGTCAATCGCCGATCGATGCCATTGTGTCGCCACACCAACTTCGTGTGATCGACTCCAAGCAGTCGCAGCATGGTCGCGTGGATGTCATAGACGAGCGTCGGATTTTTTCGATCAAGCGGCTTGTAGCCAAACTCATCGCTTTCGCCGACGGAAATGCCCCCTCGCACGCCTCCGCCACACATCCAGTTGGTGAAGACAAACGGATTGTGATCGCGGCCGCGACCAGCTTGTGAACTTGGCATGCGTCCGAACTCGGTGGTCCAAATCACAAGCGTGTCCTCAAGCATGCCGCGCTGCTTGAGATCCGTCAAAAACGCAGCAATTCCACGCGCCATGCCGCGCGAGAGCGGTCCATGATCGCGCTCAATATCTTCGTGCGAATCCCAGTTGCGTCGCGGATGACTGTTGTCGTTTCCGCTCCACACCTGCACAAACCGCACGCCTCGTTCGAGCAGTCGTCGTGCAGCCAGACAACGCTGCGAGAACCACCAAGTTTCCTCTTCGTCATTGATCTCTTTCGCGAACGCGCGTGGCGGTCCGTTGAGTGCATCAAGTCCGTAGAGTCGCAACACATGGTCGGGCTCTGCCTTGAGATCAACAGCTTCTGGTGCAGCAAGTTGCATGCGTGCAGCAAGTTCGTAACTGCGAATGCGCGCATCAAGCCTCGCATCTTCTTCGCGCGTTTCTTGATGTTGCGCATTGAGTGCACGCAACAACTCTTGCGCATCACGCTCGCTTGCTGCGTTGATGTATCTCCCCTCTGCATGCGGGTAGAGATCGGTGATCGGATGACGCGTTCCTGGATAGATCACACTGCCCGAATGCTGCGATGGAAGAAACGCTGCATCCCAGTTTTTCACGCCGTTCGAGGGCATGCCACGATGATCTGGAAGCACGACAAATGTCGGCAAATTCTCATTCATCGAGCCAAGGCCGTAACTCACCCACGCGCCAGCACCAGGAAAGCCAGGCAGTTGAAAGCCGGTTGCTTGCAACAGCGTCGCTTGTGAGTGCACGCCAGATCGGCTTGTGACATTGTGGAGAAACGCGATGTCATCGACATGCGCGCCAAGCGGTGCAACGGTTTCACCAAGCATTTTGCCGCACTCGCCATGCGGTGCGAACTTCCACACTGGCTTGAGCCACGGGCCAAGCCCATCTTGGAAGGTCTCGACTTTCTCGCCGAAATCGCTTGGTTGCCCGTCGCGCTTGATGAGTTCGGGCTTGTAATCGAAGAGATCAATATGGCTTGCAGCGCCAGCCATGAAGAATTGCACGACGCGCTTCACTTTCGGAGGGTACGAAAGTGGTGGAGGTGTGCGCGCGATTGAAGGAGCGATTGCTGTGCCCACCTCTTGCGAAACTCGCGGAGCGCCAAACGCTTCACTTGCAAACATCGATGCCAACGCGATACCGCCAAGTCCGCCGCCAGCTTGAAACAAGAAATCACGGCGCGTCGACAGCGGTGCACATGAAGCTTCGTTGCTTCGAACGCGGTGAAACGGGCTTGGATGTTGCGGATCGTGCTGCATGAGATTCAATCCACAAACGAGAATTCATTCAGATTGAGTATGACGCGGCACGCGTTTGCGAGCCCATGTGCGTTGATAAATGTGTTCAGTTGCGTGTGCTCGACTTCGGTTGGCATGCGGCCTGTCGACAGAACAAACGCGCGCGCCGCCTGCGCGCTTTGGTTGTTGGGATGTTCGCGCGAGACGCGGCTTGCAAGCACTTCCGCTTGTACCACCATGAAACCATTGTTGAGATACGCGAGCGCTTGCGATGGCGAGAGCGTCTCGTTGCGTCGATCAACACGCATCGACGGATCGGCGCAATCAAGACTCGTCATAAACGGCTGCATTTGCGAGCGAACGATGTTGCGATAGATCGCGCGGCGGAACGTGCGTGTATCGCGCGGATCGGCCAAGTCGTATCGATAGGTTGGTGAGTGCTCAGGGCGTTCGATGACATAGTCTTCATACCCCGGTCCGCCCATCGTGAGATCGAGTGCGCCACTGGTTGCAAGCACACTGTCGCGCACAGCCTCCGCATCAAGTTTGCGACGATGCATGCGCCAGAGCAGCGTGTTTCCCGAATCCACCGCACTCGCTGCCGCGTTTGGGGTATCAGAGCGTTGCTGATAGGTTTCACTCAGGACGATGGCGCGATGCAGTGTCTTGAGAGAACCGCCCATACCATCGCGGAAGCGCGCAGAAAGTTCATCGAGAAGCCCTGGATGGGTGGGAAGCGAACCCATGCGGCCAAAATCATGCGTGGTTTCCACGATGCCGCGGCCGAAGTGGTGTTGCCAGACACGATTCACGACGCTGCGCCAGACAAGTGGATTGCGCGAATCGATAAGCCACCGCGCGAGTGCGGCGCGACGCATCGCTTCTGGCTCGTCGGAGCGCACGCCAAGATCTGCTGGAATCATCGGGCTCAATGCAGCGATGGCAGCCGGAGAAACCTCTGCGCCGGGAGTGGTGACTTGTCCGCGTGAGAGCACAAAAATCTTGCGAGGGCGGCCACCGTCTGCGCCGGTTCCACGGAACGCTCCAGACCCATGATGTACCGTTCCTGCATACACGCGATCTTGCGGAGGAAGCGATTGAAGCGCTGCGTCGACTTCCGTTGTTGCGGCGTTGATGCGGGTGAGTTCGACGCGTTGCGCTTCGAGTTCCGCACGCCGCACAGCGATGCCTTCATCGCGGTCATACGCGCGATCCGCGCGATCAAGCGCAGCAAAGACGCTCTGCAACGAGTAGTAGTCTTCTTGCGTGATCGGATCGAACTTGTGATCGTGGCACTGCGCGCACTGCACGGTGGTACTCGCGAGTGTTCCGACCGCATTTCCAACCATGTCATCGCGATCGAAGTGTCGCGCAAACATGCCGTCGATTTTCTCTTCAGGCACTTCTTCGTGACCGATCAGATCCCACGGCCCCGCAGCAATGAAGCCAAGTGCTTCGATGCCGTCGCGGGTGTTTGGATAGAGCGCGTCACCCGCGATTTGTTCTTCCACGAAGCGCGCATAGGGTTTGTCTTCATTCAGCGCGCGAATGATGTAGTCGCGATAGGGCCATGCATGTGGTCGCGGCTTATCTTTGTCGTACCCGTGCGTGTCTGCGTAGTGCACAGCATCCAGCCAATGACGCGCCCAGCGCTCTCCGTAACGCGGTGACGCGAGCAATTGATCGACGAGTTGCGTGTATTTTTCGGGATCGTCGCGTTGCACGAACGCATCGATATCCTCAGGAGTCGGAGGCAGTCCGATGAGATCGAAGTAGAGCCGCCGAATGAGTGTGCGATCATCGGCACGGGGTGCCGGCGTGAGATTGTGCTGCGCGAGTTTGGTACGAATGGCGTGATCGACGACTTGCGAATCAGAAAGCGCGGCGAGATCCGGCGTGCGCGCGATAGGCCGCAAACTCCACCAATCAAGTGGATCTGCGCGTTTCGCAGGCTCGCTTGCTGCTGTCGCCGATGTTGCAGATGTCGACGCAGGCCATGCAGCACCTTCGTCGATCCACTGTCGCACAAGCGCGATTTCGGAAGCAGCGAGTTTCGCGCCCTTCGGTGGCATTTCGATGTCAGGATCGGTGCCCTCGATGTACCGAACAAGCGGACTTGCTGCTGCGTCGTTTGGTCGGATGTTGGGCGCGGAAATCTCGCCGCCGGTAAGCGCGACGCTTGAGAGATCAAGGCGATAGCCAGAGCGCTGTTTGGTTGGGCCGTGGCATTCGATGCAGTGCGCTGCGAAGATCGGCGCGATGTCGCGCGCAAAATCGACGAGAGGCTTCGCGGATGGAGAAGAGGTTTCGTGCAACGCTGCGAACGATGGTTCTGCTCCCGTGAAAGCGTGTGCCGCGAGGCTCGCACTCGCAATCGAGAGCGTCGCACCACAGATCACGCGATTTCGACGGTTCAAGTACATCAACGAGGAAAGTAACGGAGTACAGAACCGAGCAAAAGAAGATACCGCAATTCTTTGGCGGGAATTCCGTACTTTGATCCGTGTGTTTCCACTGGTGTTCGATAAGGCGAACAATCAAAAACACTCGGCGCGTGCAGCGAACCGCGCGCGCCGAGTGGATGCGTTGTTGCGTGTCAGTTGACCTCAGTCGACTGCAAGCGATTTGAGATGACCCGAGACGAATTCGTGCAACGGACCCGCGTTACTGACAGACGCCCCACGCGCCGAGCAGCGCGGAAAGATCTGCAGCACTCACTTCGCCGTCACCATCAATATCTGCTGGACACTTCGCGCCACATGGTCCCCACGAACCAAGGAGGGTTGAGAGATCAGCTGCGCTCACTTGCCCGTCGCCGTCGAAATCGGCTGGGCACGCTGGTGCTGGCGGACCAACTTGTCCATAGGTTTCCGCAAGGAATCGAGCTGGCTTGACGGGGCCAGCTGCGGTGCCGTTTGCGTAGTTTCCGAAGTTGTAACTTGTGAAGACGCCAAGGTCACTCAACATGCCGAACACATTCACAGATGCGCCAAAGAGCGGTCCGTACACGACGCGCGGGCCACTGTTTCCAGTGAGCGTTGCGGCGTCGCCGAGCATGCGTGCCGCGATGTAGTAGCCACCGAGTCCCGCATTCGCTGGATTGTCGGTATTGAGCGGAACACTCGGCCGCGATGCGGGGTTGGTGAAACTCCACTCAAGTCGCTCTGTGAAGACGGTCGAGGATTCTGCGAGGTTGAACGACTGCGTCGCAAGTACGGCGCCTGGGGCATACGCAGTGCCGTTCCAGTCCATTTGCACAAGCGCCAGCTCAACACCGACCGCGGGCGCAGCAGTTGTGGCTGTGCCAGCGCGCAAGATGCCGTAGACGATTTTGTTCGGCGTCAACACATCGCCGGTTGCCGCTGGAACAAAGCAATTCGTGTACACCCAGCGCGAGCCGACACCGTCGAGCGCATCTGGTGGTTTGAAGTAGGTTGTGTGTTCGAAGTTGCGTCCGTAGAGCAAATCCGCTGGCGTTGGCTGTCCGTCGATCGGAGCACCGGCGACCGAAATGACGAACCGCGCTGGGTTGTCGCGCACCACGCCATCTGTTCCGGTGGTGGTGCCGAACCAATAGTTCGCCCCCCACACATTGGTCGCTGCATTGAACACGCCGAAGTTGTTGGTCGAGCGACCAACTGCTGGCTCGTTGGCAACACGCCAGCCGTTCGCAGCGTTTGCTGCGTCGGGACCCGTGAACTTCACGCCAACCCAGAAGCCTCCATATCCGTTCACGCCTTGGGAGGCCGTGTAAAGGTCGATGACGGGCCGTGCGGTTGGATCGCTTGCGCCCCAAGTGAAACTCACCGGTGTTGTGACCGAGACGGTCGACGCGGGCAGTGCTTGCGAGTAGGTGGCAACGGTTTCACCGCGATCAAGTGCAGTACCGTTCCAGATCATCTCGACCACACTCACTTCCACGCCGATCGCGGGGGCCGGTGCAGCGGTGGTGCCGACGCGGCGAATACCTACAGAAAGCGTGTTCAATCGGAATTGCGTGCCCGCAGCGTTGGGTACGAAGACATTCGCATAGCAGGTGGCATCAAGTCCACCGATGGTGGTCGAACCGTTCACGTTGTAACGGGTTGCCGTCTCAGAATTCGCGTTGTAGACGACGGGGTCTGCTTGGGCGAACGACGCGCTTGCGACACAAGATGCTGCAACCGCGACTGCGGCGCGCATGAAATCCACCACGGGCATAGAAACTCCTTCAGGTCACTGGTTCAGGTGCTCTCTACATCAGAAGTTCGGCGAACAGCAAAGCCGAGTGCGAAGGACGAGTTCGCGGG
>JASGCF010000221.1 GCA_030054275.1 Limnohabitans sp.
CCCGTTCTCGTCGATCCAACGAAACGAGTAGGCGCCATTCGCCTCGAGGACGAGTTCGACTTGCTTTCGGTAATCACCCACGATGCATCCGGCACCGACCCAGCGCCCGACGAGATCCGCGACCTGCACCCGCTCAGCAGGCCCAGGACCGCCGTAGCCGCAGCCCACGAGCAGCGGGATGCATGCAGCAATCGTGACTCGGATCACGCCTTCACCAGTCGCGTCACTCGTCCGATCGGAACCCATTCGACCACCAGAATCGAACCATCCGCGAGGAACATCGCGGAGTGCGGGTGGACGAACTTGCCGGGGATGAAGTCCTTGCGCGCAGCGCCGCGGAGGTTTGTGGGGTTGCCGTCACCAAGCATCGCGAGAGCCTTGTTGTCCTTCCCGAGCAGCGTCACCACGCTCGCAAGATCTGGCACCAGCAAGAGGTCACCGCGCGTCTTGAAGTGACACGGCTGGCGCATCGACTCCTTGACGAACGACACATGCTTCCACGGCTGGCCTGCGCCTGCCTCGGCGAAGTACTGGATACGGTTGTTGGAGCGATCAGCAACGGCAAGCGTTCCGACGCGATCGTCCCACCAAAGGCCGTGTGGCCCAGCGACCTGACCCTCACCATTGCCCGGCCCGCAGATCGTCGCCTTGTGCGCGCCGTCCTTTGACCAGATGTGCACGAAACTCTTCCCGTAACCGTCACCAACAAAGAGATCGCCGTTCGGCATGAACGCAACATTGGTCGGATTCCAATCGTTCTCGTTGCCGTAGATCTTGGTGCCCGCGAACTCCGCCTCAACAGGCGCGCCCTTCTCCCACACGATGGTGCCATCAAGTTTCGTCTTGAGCACGCGTCGACGATTCACATCACAGTGATAGAGGAATTCCTCGCCGTCTTCCGCGCGAATATCAAGCCCGTGGCCGCCGCCCTTCAACTGCGGCATCATCGAACGGACAAACTTGCCATCCTTGGTGAAGACATAGACCGCATCGTCTTTCTTCGCGTCGCCACCCACGGTGTGTGAGATGTAGATGTGGCCAGCCTTGTCCTGCGCGACGCCGTGCGTATCGCCCCACGCGAGACCTTCCGGCGGCGTCAGCCAGTCGTGCTCGACGCGGTACTGGAAGTCGCCAGAGCCCGTAGTCACTTCACCAGCAAGAATCGCACTCGCGAACGCATTGGAAAACGGCGCAAGTGCTGCAATGCCCGCAGTCGTGCGAATGAAGGCGCGGCGAGAATCACGAAAGTTGGAGGCGCAGGTTTGTGCATCAATCGACATGCGCGGAAGCGTACCGGAGCGAACGCACACAACGACCGTTTCTGGCAGAAATGCGGCAGCGAAATCAAAATCGCACGCTCGAGTGCACGCGTGAGTGCGTTTCGCTCGGGGTCACTTCGCTGGATCGGCCACCGCAGTGTCTTTCGCTGGCTCTTCCGGCATCGGCGGTGTCGTTGGCTTCGCAAGCGGAAGATCTGCGCCGATCAGTTCGAGTTTCGTCCCTTCGGTGGCCGCACGAATCGCCTCGGGCGCGTCAAGTCCCGTCTGCCAAACATACGCGCGGCGTAAGACGGGCTGCGCGCGCAACCACTTGGCGGTGGCAGGCGTGATCTTCGAACCGACAAGATTCACAGACTCAAGCCGCGGCAGCGTGCCAAGCGCACCAACGCCGCTATCACCGGCAGCAGTGCCGTCGAGGCGCAGGCGCTCGAGGTGCGGCATCGCACCGATTTTCGAAAGACCAGCATCGGTGATTGCACTCTTTGCGAGATTCAGGTTCGCAACCACAGGCGCAATTTCTGCAAGCAAGGCGGCATCTGCATCGCCGATGGGCGGATTTGCTCGGCTTGCATTCACATCAAGCAGCGGACTCTCAGCAGCGAGCGGCTGCACCAACACGCCGCGTGCAGCAAGCGTCTTCGCAGCAGCTTCGGCTTTGGCGCGAACGGCGGGCGAAATGGTGACGGTCGAGCCGCCAGCAAGGGCCACGGTCCCCGAGGCTGCGAGGGCTGCGCTGGTCGCGGCAGTCGGAAGACCACCCGCACCGACAGCAGCTGGCTGCAAGTTTGGATACGCAGCGCCCGCATCGATCCACTTGCGCAACTTCGCGATCTCTTCTGGCTTCAGTCCGTCGCCCTCCGGTGGCATCGCATCTGGATCCGCGCGATCAAGTTCGATGCGATGCACAAGCAAACTTTCAGCTGCCTTCCCCGGCAGAACGGTCCAATCCGACTCTTCACCATTGAAGAGCCACGATTTGGAATCCATCCGCAATCCACCCTTTTGCTTGCGCGCGCCGTGACACTCAAAGCAGTGCGCCTCGAGAAGCGGACGAACTTCTTGGAGGAAGAATGTCTCGTCGGCAGTCAGGGATGCCACTTCTGCAGCGGTGGATTCCTTCGCGTCCTCGACGGGCTTCGCAGCCGGTGGAAAAAGCACTTCCGTGAGATATCCCTCGCCGTGCACCAGATTTCCGCCCAAGTGCCCAGTGACGCTGACCGCGATTCCTGCAAACAACGACGCCCACCGGAAAGTCCCGAGCGACGCGGCTGATGCAGCCGTCGTGGATGCTCCGCGAGCGATCTCCGCAGAGAGCGTGAATCCCCACCACGCCAACAACGCAAGTCCAACACTTGTTCCGGTACCAATCCAACGGTGCAGCGCGAGCGCTGGCGCATCGTCGCCGCCATACTCAAAACTCGCGTTCACCCAACCAGTGGCGGAAGACGCGATTGCGCTCGCCGCTGCAATGAGAAGGAGGGGAACCGTGAGCGGCGACATGCCAGACCGCCGACTCAAACTGCGCCACCACTCCATGCCCACGGCAACCAACGCCAGCGCGATCGGGAAGTGCACAACAAGCGGGTGCAAGCGACCGGCTGCTCGCGCAAGATTCGGAACGCCGGACGCACCCTCTTGCGCCAGCAGCGGCAAGACTCCAGCAATGCCAAAATCAAGTTGCGCGTGGCCGAGTTGCAAGAATCCGATGAGATCGTGGGCGTGCGGAACCATCGTTCCGAACTCTACTTGACACACAGAGAACGGGGAAGCGGCATGCAGCGAGTTCGCGCGAAATGCGCGGAAAGGGGGCGCACGATTTCGGCCAACAAGGAAGCGGACCGCCGGGAAGATTCCGCCTTTGCCCGGCGATCCGCTCGATGCAATTCGCGTCTCGATGCTCGTCAAGCCTCACTCGGCTCAAAACGCGAACTCGCTCTGTCGTGCGCGAACTGCGCGCAAAGTTTCGCTCGCGAAAACGAAAAAGGGCGCCTGACCTCACGGTCGCGCGCCCTTCTCGTGTGGTGCATCGCACCATGCGGGACGGACCAGCGAACCGGTCCGCTCTCTCTCCCGCTTCCGCCTCCGAAGAGGCAAGAGTCAGCATGACATCCCGATCTCGGAAGTCAAGCGGTCGCACATTTTCGCGCCGACAACGACAGGATTTCCACAGCAACCCTGTGCATGCGTGCACAACGACCACAGGTTGACTCGTTATCAGCCGAAAGTGGTCGTCATCACTGCGTCCCAACTGCCTCGGCATCGCGATCGGAGAGCACACCGCCATCTGCACGCTGTCGCACGGTGCCGTCACGCTTCCAACTGCGCTCACATCGGGGCTCGCCACGCAAGTCCAACACTTCAAGCGACAACTGGTCCTTTGCGAGAACAACCCGCGACACACCGAAAAGATCGGGCAAATCTGGCAAGAAGTCCTCGAGGTGATGGTGCGATGTTGGAAGCATCACGCCCGCGTCGAGTGGATTCTCGACGCCGCGCGCCTTCGCTTTCTCTAACTCGCCCTTCACGATTTCTCGAAGCGCCAACACTTCGCTCCAACGCGGATCTGCGGTGAAAAGCAGCGTGTGATAGCGCTCTGTGTGCACACAACTGGCATCCCCGTACATCGCGCGGAACGCTTCATCTGCCGTGTGCGGCAAAAACACCGAAAGCATCCGACACAACGCGTCGCTTGCCAGATGCATCGCAGCCTGCGCTGCGCGACGCCGCGATGACATGCGTCCGTCGCAATACAAGCGATCCTTCGTCGCTGCACAGTAGATCGCCGACAGTGTTTCGTTGCACAGGTGATAGATCGCTTGCTGCGCTTCGCGAAACGAGCATCGACGCACCGCTTCTCGAACGGCTTCCTGCGTCGATGCCACCTGCGCCAACATCCACGACTCAAGACTCGTATGCGAAATGCCTTCAAGAATCGAATCGCGTTCCGCAGCGTCAAAGCCATCAAGGTTCGAAAGGAGATATCGAATGGTGTTGCGCACCTTGCGATAACTCTCGCCGGAAACCTTGAAGAACTCTGTATCGGCGCGAATGTCGTTCTCGTAATCGGTTCCTGCAACCCACCAACGACAGACATCCGCACCAAACTCTTTGAGCAGCGCCTCCACATCGATCGTGTTACCGATCGACTTCGACATCTTGCGACCATCCTTGTCGACGATGAACCCGTGTGTCACCAATCGCTTGAACGGCGCAACGCCAGTCGCACCAAGCGCGGGAAGCAACGACAACTGGAACCAACCGCGATGTTGATCGCTTCCCTCGAGATACATCTCCGACGGGTAGCCGATGTTTCGCGCACGAAGCACGGAGTTCCACGAACTTCCCGCTTCAAACCACACATCGAAGATGTCGTACAGTTTGACGAGCGTTGCAATGTCAAGTCCGGCAGGCGCCGCCGCATCCGACTTCGCGTCGTAATGCGAAAGCAAGTCTGCGGGCGATTCTTGGAACCAAGCATCGCTTCCCTTCTCTGCAAATCGCTTGGCAACAGCGCGCACGCTTGCTGGCGTGAGGAAGGTCTTGCCGTCCGCCATGCGGAACGCAGGAATAGGCAAACCCCACGAACGCTGACGAGAAATGCACCAATCTGGCCGCGATTCCAACATGCCGCGCAAGCGGTTGCGCCCCCACTCGGGCGTAAATCCGACTTCGCCAGTGATCGCCTCCAGCGCGCGCTTCCGCAAGGTTTTGCCATCGCGCTTCACAGGCACATCCACGCCCACAAACCACTGTTCTGTTGCTCGGAAAATCACTGGTGTCTTTGAACGCCAATCGTGTGGATACGAGTGCATGAACTTGTGGTCGTAGAAGAGATGGCCGCTCACGCGCAGCCGCTCTGCAACTTCCGCGTTGGCTGTCCAAATCGACTTGCCACGCAGCCACTCGGGCACAGTGTCGTCGTAGGTGCCATCTTCGCGCACTGGGCAATACGCGGGAAGGCCTTCCTTCAAACCAGTTCGATAGTCATCCGCGCCGTGACCTGGCGCTGTGTGCACCAAGCCGGTGCCATCTTCAAGCGTCACATACTCGGCCGAAACGACGCGACCTTCGCGCGGGCAGAACGGATGACGGTACGCAAGTCCAACCAGTTTCGCGCCGTCTGTTTCCGCACGCACCACAACTTTCTCAGCGCCCGCTTTCTTTGTCACAGCAGCAACGAGGTCGCTCGCCATGATCGTTGTATTTCCGTCAACTTCGACCAAGGAGTAGCGATACTTCTCATGGACAGCAATGGCGAGATTCGCAGGCAGCGTCCACGGCGTGGTGGTCCAAATCATGAAACTCGGCGTGACATCGAGATAGCGAGAATCATCGACGGGCTCATCTGCGTGCTCATCTGCCTGCCCAGTTGCCGCCGCGTCATCACCCGTCGACGCGGGCGCTTCTGCGAGTAAGCCGAATGCCGCAGCGACTTTCGCGCGATCCGCCGCTTCAAAGTCGACATACACCGACAGATCTTCACGATCTTCGTACTCAAGTTCTGCTTCTG
>JASGCF010000006.1 GCA_030054275.1 Limnohabitans sp.
TGCCGATGTCGGTGCCGCTGCGTTTTGCGACGCATGCGGGGCGAATGCCATCAACGGCGCGAGTGAGATCGGAGCGGCGACGAGCGCCGCGACAAGAAGTGCGTTTCGCATGATGGTCATAGTAACGAAGGGCGCGAGCCTTCACGCACGCGAACGACACAACTGTGTGATCAGCATCACGGCTTGAGCGGAACCGTGCGAAAGACGATGCGCTTGTAGCCCGCCGCCTCGGACAGAACGCCAATGGAGTTCGGCGCAAGCACAACAGGCACGCTGTACCCGAAGCCCTCAGGCTCGAGAAGGATGCGATCGGGCGATCCAGCCGCAGGCCATGTTCGTCCGCCATCGCGCGAGATCCACAGTGTTCCGAGCGCGCGGCGCGACTCGCTGTCCGCGCCCGTGTAGAACACGGTGACGCCGTCGGCGGTGACGATTCCGCCCATGCACTGCGGCTCGACGAGATTCGGTTCGTCAACAAGCGTGCTCCATGTCGAGCCACCGTCGGTCGAGACCGCGCTTTTGCGACACTTCGCACCGAGATGCTGCCGTGCGTTCAACACCACCGCGCCATCCGCCCGTTCAAACATCTGCACTTCGTTTGCGACGCCCTTCGCGCCATCGGGAGCGGTTTCGCCGAAACGCCATGTGTCGCCGCCATCATCGCTGATCGCAGCGTAGACCTTCCACTGGTTGAATGGACCCTCGTTGAACGGCATCAAAATGCGACCTTTGTGCGGGCCACGCGAGAGCTCAATGCCGATGCCAGGTCCTGTCGCGGTACTCGTCGCGCGCACAGGTCGTTTCACTTCACGCGTCACTTCGCGCGGCAAACTCCATGTTGCTCCGCGATCGTCGGAGTGTGTGACATAGGTGCGACACACAAGATCGTCGGCCGCATCAGGCGAAACACCGTAGCCCTCGACAACCTTCGTCTCGTTGCGATCCTTTGGATACGACTGAAACATGAGGATCACGCGCCCCGCATGTGCTCCCTGCCGCACCTCAACCGCCGTTGGATTGTTCAGAGAACGCCCTGCGATCTCGACGATCGTGCGTTGCGTTTGCCAAGTGCGCCCGTCGTCATCCGAGACGCGCATCACGAGATCGTTTTCGCCGACATCGGCGTAACTCCCGCGCGCCTCTGCGAAGGCGAGCAAGCGCGGCTTCGCAGCGCCGTACTCAAGACGCACGATCGATGGAATGCGATAGACGGGATAGCCGCTCTCGCCGCCGACGAAGACACCGACGGGCTTTCCCATATTCTGAGTCTCTTCGCACACCTCTGCATGAAGCGGCGAGAGAACGAGCGCAATCAGAACCACTTGCATGACAAACGCGAGCGCGCAAAAGATGTGTCGCTGGAGCATGGCCGCAGTATGACAGATGTGTCGCAGATGGATTGCAGAAGACCGACTGCGCTACACCCCTGCAAGTGCAATCACGCCGACGATCGACGCGACGCCAAAGACAAACCCTCGTGTCAGAATCCAATGCGCGCACTCATCATCGTCTTTGCCAAGTTCAGCGAGCCCCGACGAAACGAACACCAACAACGCTGAGACGGGGATACCAACAACATGCGCAATTCCCCACGCGACGAATGCTGGAACGAACCCCAACTTCACAAGACCGGCGATCAGGAGGCCGTCGAGTGAGAGCATCAGCGCAATCGCTGCGAGCTGGTTCAAGCGTCGCGACGGCCCCTTCGCCAACATCACGGTGCAACCAACCGTTACAGCACCTACGAGGCCCGCCGCCCACGGAATGCTCGGAAATCCACGCACAAACCAAAGCACTGTGGCAATGCACGATGCAACGATGTAGATCGGAAACCGAATGGCAAGTAGTGCAGTCAAGAATGGCATCTCAGATCGACCTCAACCTTTACGCAATATCACGCTCCATGAGAGCCACGCGAATGTCGGAAAACGACAACTTTCAATACGACAACTCTCAACACGACGCTCCTCAATCCTGCTCAAAGGTCATGCGACCTTCGGACACAAAATCACCGAGTTTGAGAGGTTGCGGCGTACGCGCCGTGCCGCTCAAACTCACTCGCACTGATCTTTGAAATCTCATCCACCATGGGGCCTCCGCAACCACTACGCGCGGCGAGTGACAGAAACGGCTCATCAATCTTTGGAAAATCTTGCATTTGAGCCGTGCGTGCAATCCATGGCGCGTTGACTCATGATGCCGACATTCGCGAGAAACCCACGCGCGTTGTACAAATTCCCTTGTGGGAGAAACCTCGCGCACCAGTTCCACCGATGCCCTTGCAGCCGCGCTGTACGACGAATTGCGGGCGATGGCCGCTGCGTACCTCTCAAAGGAACCCGACGGACACACGCTGCAGCCAACAGCGCTCGTGAACGAGGCCTTGCTTCGGATTCTCTCTCAGCAGCGAGGACATCAGGGCTCGGCAAACACAGAGATCAACGCACCGACTTGGACCAACCGCGAGCACTTTCTTGGTGTTGCGGCCATTTGCATGCGGCGCGTGTTGGTCGATCATGCGCGTGCGCGCGGGCGCGAAAAGCGCGGCGGGCGCGCAACCAAACTTTCACTCGACGAGTCGATGGCAATCGCAGCAGAAGCTGGTGTCGATGTGCTCGATCTCGACGAAGCACTCACAGCGTTTGCAGAGAGTTTTCCGCGCCAGTCGCGTGTTGTCGAGTTGCGCACATTTGCTGGACTCGAACTCGAACATATTGCGGCTGTCTGCGGCATTTCTCTCGCACAGGTCAAGCGCGACTGGACTTTCGCACGCGCATGGCTCAAGTCAAAACTCGATCGCGAGGGAGGCGGCAAACATGAGTGATGGCCGCGACCCTTATGCAGACGAGTTACCCGAGTGTTTTGCGCACGCCATCGCGCTGTCGCCTGAAGATCAACAGCGCTATCTCCGCGATGTGCAAGCACAGCGACCAACACTTGCTGCTCGGCTTGAAGAATTGCTTCTCGCGGATCGCGATGCAGGCGCGTTTCTTGAGCGACCGTTCACCGCTCCTGGAGTCTCTGCGGTACTCAGTGCTGGCGATGTCATCGAGGGATTTCGCATTGAGGAGAATATCGCGAGTGGCGCCAATGGCAGCGTTTATCGAGCAACGCAGGCGTATCCTCGACGCGTCGTTGCACTGAAAGTCTTGCACTTTGCTCTTCCTTCGCCCAGCGCTGTTGCACGCTTTCGTCAAGAAGTGCGCACACTGGCACGCCTCTCACATCCCGGAATTGTGCCACTCATCGCGGCTGGCGTCATCGAACCGGACTCGCGTGCACTCCCATGGTTTGCCATGGAGTTGATCGATGGCGCCCGCGACATCCGTGCTTGGGCTCGTGATCAATCAATCGAGTCTCGCGTACGCGCGATCGCAGACGCATGCGACGCAGTACACCATGCACATCTCAAAGGAATCATTCATCGCGATCTCAAACCTGGAAATGTGCTTGTTGGAAGCGATTGTCGTCCTCGCGTCATTGACTTCGGCGTTGCCACATCGACAGGGAGCGCAGCAACGCTCGCAACCCACATAGGCTCGCTGACCCCTGACGGCGCGATCGTTGGCACGCTCGCATACATGAGTCCCGAGCAATTCGAAAGCGCCTCCGATGTTGACGCGCGGACAGACATCTATGCGCTTGGCGTGATGCTGTATGAACTCTGCACGGGTTCGCTGCCCTACAACCTCGGCACAACACCTGCGCAAGCAATGCGCGCGATTGCGCTTGATCCTCCGCTGGACCCAGTACGCATTGCGCCCGCAGAGCGCGCGCTGCGCGGAGATCTTGCTGCAATCATCCTGAAAGCGATCGATCGGCTTCCAAACAAGCGCTACGAGAGTTGCGCGGAGTTCGCGGCAGACATGCGCCGCTGGCTTGCAAGGGAGCCAGTGATTGCGCGTCGCCCAAGACTCATCGAGCGAACCACACGAGCCATGCGGCGGCGACCGGTGCTCTCCACCGCGATCATTCTCGCCTCGGTCGGAACCCTCGGTGTCACCGTCGCGTCACTCATCGGCGCGCGATACGCCTATCTCGAGGCGATGCGCGCACAACGCTACATCACAGGCATGTTGATTGCATTTGAGTCGGAGACAGTGACGGCGCGCGGCGAGGATGCGCGGATCTCAGATGCTGCCGACGCCTTGGTCAGCGCACTTGATTCCAAGACTTTTTCGCCAACCGAAGAGCCGGACATGCGCATGGTTGCTGGACGCATGTACGAACTCATCGGCCTCCATGAGTCTGCGTGTGCGCAGTACAAACTCGCAGTCGACGCGCGCACCACAATCCACGGCCCAACTTCGTCGGAAACACTCGAAGCAGTATCTTCGCTTGCGCGGGCATTGATGTACGCGCGCCAAAAGCGAGACAGTTCAGACGGCATTTCCGGCCTCGCTGCGCCAGACGCAACAGTCGCACAGAGTTTTGCGTTGCTGAGCGCGAACCTTGGCTGGTCTGATCCGCGAACACTTGACGCACTCAGTTGGAGCGCACCGAGTCTCGACGCTGGTGCGCTGCGTGACGCGATGCGCGGAATCAATAGAGCGAACCTGTCAGATCCCGCCCGCGCAGGTGCTTCATGCGTTGTCCTACGCGCACTTCTGCTTCGGGCGCAGTTTGGTTCGAGCGATGAAGATCGTGCGCTGCTTGCAACGACCGTTGCCCAATGCGAACTCGTCCTTCAACAGCTCAAGCCGCATGTTCTTGAGGATATTGGGCTTCTGACGCGAACACTTCTCTACAAGAATCACCGCGATCTCGCCAATCGATTGATCGATGCAGCCGTTGCGTTTCTTCGCAATCCAGAGGCGCCGCGTGAGGATTGGTTCTATCAGCGAACTGTGGCTTGGGCCGCGCATTTGGCAGGACGCTCGGATATTGCCATCGAGTTGTACGAGCGCAATCGCGCGACGCTCTCTGTGATTCCTGCCGCATCGCGCGCATCCTTCGAAGAAGTCGCGCTCTGCATCACTCATGCTGAACTTGCACAGGTACGGCTCGCACAACACGATTGCTCGCGCGTGCGTGACGAACTGTCTCCATGGCTTACCTCAGATGATGCAGCCTGTTCCATCAGTGCGCGGGGATGGAAAGCCACTGTTTTCAGCGCGCTTGCTCGAGCGTGCGCTGCCTGCGGTGCATGCAACGAAGCGCAAGCCATCGCAGAGCGTGCGCGGCAACTGCTTTCTGCAAGCGAGGGCCACGCAACTCCACGACGGATTGTCGAAGAAGACATTGCTGCTGTAGAACAGTTGTGCGCGTTGCGACTGTCGCCAGAAGCGACAACAAACACGCAGTAAAGTCGTGGTACCTGTGGGCGAAACGCGACTTTTTCATTTCTCATTTGATGCGCCGCAGGCCATACTTCACCCATGCCGTCTCCTCGATCATGGGCTATGAACCACACGCTCGTCTCGCTCACCTGCGTTGCAGCGATTTGTTCCGCATCGCAACGCACAGCACACGCGGACAGTTCGCTCCCGGGCCCCTTTGCTGTCTCACAACGCAATGTGACCGTCACTCGTACGAACGGGACGACTTTCACAGCGCAACTTCGATATCCCGCAACATCGACTGCGTCGAACGCGCCAATCGCGCCGAGTGCTGTGCCTGCACCCGCGATCACCTTCGGCCACGGATTTCTGACATCGGTCGATCTGTACGATTCCACACTCGATCATTTGGCAAGCCATGGCTACATCGTCATCGCCACGACATCAGGTGGCGAGCTCTTTCCGAATCATGCGAACTACGCAGTCGACATGCGTCAATGTCTTACATGGCTTGAACAGCAGGACACGGTGTCAAGCAGCTTTCTCTTCGGCGCGGTGAACGAAGGCGCATTCGGCGTTTCTGGCCATTCGATGGGCGGCGGTGCATCGATGCTCGCTGCAGGCGCAGATGCGCGCATCCGTTGCGTTGCGACGCTCGCAGCAGCGGAAACAAATCCATCCTCGGCAAGTGCTGCTTCAACCGTCCAATTCCCACTGTGTGCGATTGTCGGAAGTGCGGACACCATTGTTGCGCCAACCACGACGATCAATCAATTCAACAACTGCGATGCGCCTCGCCAGTTCGTGACGCTCGCGGGCGGATCCCACTGTGGCTTTGTCGATTCGAGTTTCTTCGGATGCGATTCGATTTCACTTCCGCGCGCAGAGCAACTTGCGATGACACGCGCGTTGCTTGTTGACTTCTTTGATGCGCATTTGCGACGCGATGTTGATGCGTTCACTGCCTCGTGGATTGCGTCAGCACCGAGTGGAACAATGATGAACCGCGACGCGCGCACCACAGCGGCAGTTGCCGACGCAGCACTTTCTGGGCCAATTGGCACAGAGTTGACCACGACGCTCACTGTGACGAATGCCGGTCCAGATGCAACCGCGATTCGCCCCGTGGCGATTAGCGCTGCTGGCGCGATCTTCTCGGGTGTCGCCTTTGATCCGGTGGAAAGCGCCGTACTCACTGCAGGAACCACCGCAGTGTTCACGGTACGCGCAACTTCGAAATCGGCGATGACTGAAAGCATCGCGCTCCACGCGATTCGCGTACGCGATGGTGCGGGCACATCGCGCACGCTCGCTTTGGAATTTACGCCGCAAACAAACCCAGCTGATCTTGATGGCGACGGGGGCGTTGGCGGCAGCGATCTCGCACTGCTCTTGAGTGCTTGGGGTTCGTGCGCGAAGTGCGCAGCGGATCTCGACGGCGACGGCTTCGTCGCAGCAAGCGATCTCGCGATCTTGCTTGGCGCGTGGGGCTGAGTGAAACTTCCTCGCGTCAAATACCTCGCGTCGAACATCTCACTTCCTTCACACACCCACATCGATGCGAGGCTGCAGCGCAGAATCGCGCATGCTTCCCGTGCAAACTGCGCGCGACATCAACGGATGTCGCATCTAGGGTCACTCTCCATCGCAGATGGTCTCAACGCATGTGCGTTCGAACTTTGCGAATTCGCACGAAGTGCAGAAGGAGAGAGGCATGCAACGATTGTCATCCATCACCACAGCTGCGGGAATCGCAGCGACGGTTGCCTGTGTCGGCAGCACACATGCATCCATCGCGATCCAGAGTTTGACTGGTCTCGAAGGACTTGGAGCATTTGAAGGCACCGCAACATGGACATACACCGGCATGGGAACCGGCACGCTCGCGTTCTCACTGACGAACACATCGCCCGAAGACAACGGCGGATTCCTCACGGGATTTGCATTCAATGTTGTCAACGGCCTCGCGCTCACACTTTCCTCAGCGCCTTCGGTTGATTCTGGCCCTGCATGGGTCGGTCTTGCCAATGTCGCGGCAAGCCCTTATCCAAACTTCGATTTCGGCGCGGCACTGGGGGGAAGTTGGCTTGGCGGCGGCTCGCCGAACAACGGCATCGCTGTCAACGACAAGGGCTCGTTTGTATTCGCAGTGACCGGCGATGACATGCTGCTTGCCTCACTCGACGATGAGTCCATCTTCGATATCGATGCAGAGCCAGCGTTCGCAGCACGCTTCCGCGGATTCGAAGACGGCGGGTCAGACAAGGTTCCCGCAAACTTGCCGGCGCCAGGTGCTTTGGCGCTTGGCGCGTTGGCCGCGCTTGTTGGTTCGCGGCGCGCCCGCTCGGCATAAGCATGCGACAAGTCAAGCACCAATGAGATTCATCTCTCAGCGCGACGCGCGCGGAACTTGCTGGTTCCGCGCGCGCCGTGTTCATACAAGATTGGATATCAACGCTTACTGCAAGCGATACTCGCCTGGCTTCCGCACGAACGGTGCTGGCGCATCGCCTGGAATCTGAACGACCTTCGGCATCAGGTCCAATTTCGATTTCGTCGTCATGAAATCCCATGTTGCAATCTGACCCGAGTATGCAGCTTCGCGACCCATCACAGCCATCATCGAACTCTCTGCAGTTTGACGAAGTTCGACAATCGGTTTGCCCGCGACGATCGACTCGACAAGTTCCTTGTGTTCTTGGCGATAGGCAGCGCCAAGATTGCCCTTGATCGAGAACAACTCGTTCCCCGCGTGGTCGTAGATTTGCGTTCCCGCATCAAATGCTCGTAGGTACGCAACGCCACGCGAGCCGTACACGATGTTGTCGAGTTGGTTGTCGGAGTTTGGCCAGTGGCGGCCCGTGAACGAACAGATCTTGCCATTCGCCCACTCGAAATCGCACGAAACCGAATCCCACATTTCGCTGTCAGCCGGACGATTCCAACGCGAACCCGATGCGAAGCAACGCGTCGGTGGCCCACCCATGACCCAGTGAACGATGTCGATGTTGTGGACCGCTTGCTCCGCGATCTGATCGCCCGACAGCCAAATGAAATGCATCCAGTTGTAGATCTGGTACTCCATATCGCTCATGCCAGGCTGACGCTCGCGATACCAGATGCCGTTTGAGCAGTATCGCGCCGTCATGCCAACGACCTCGCCGATCATGCCTTCACGAATGCGCTTGATTCCCTCGATAAAACTCGGTTGACGGCGATACTGCGTGCCAGTGACGATGGCTGTGCCCTGTTTCTTCGCAAGATCGTGCGCCGCACAACACACCTGGTAGCCCGCCGTATCCACGCACACGGGCTTCTCCGCAAAGACATGCTTACCCGCCGCAACGGCTGCCGCAATATGAATCGGGCGGAAGCCCGGTGCTGTTGCGAGCAGGACGAGGTCGACATCCTTCAGATCGCAAATCTTCAGATAGCCATCTAGGCCGCCGAAGATTCGTTCATCGGGCACATCAACCCGATCGCCGTGCGCCTCTTTGAGCGCATCCCGCGCGCCTTTCGCTTTCGTGAGATCCACATCGGCCATCGCAACGATCTTCACATTCGGATTCGCAGTGAGCGAGTCGTTTGCTGCGCCGGAACCACGACCACCGCAGCCAACGAGGCCAATGCGGACAACCTTTCCTACTCCACCGCCATCGGCGGCTGTTTTCGCCTGCTGCGCAAGTGCGATGTTCAGGCCAAATCCGCTTGGGACAACAAGACTTGCTGCGCCAACGGCTGCAGAAAGTGCGAGAAATTCACGGCGCGTGTGATCGTGCATGCTGAGCTCCTCAAAGAAACGAGTCGCGAGACGGCGTCTCGCGGACGCAAGATAGCGGCAGCGCTCACCGAAGCGAAGGCTCCATCAGCATGGTTTCAGAAATGATCGAGAACGAGGCGCGCGTCACTCAAGATCCGCGAGCGACTTGTAGCGAACATGCGATAACGCAATCGACACACCGAACATGAGTCCAGCCTGATCGCCCACATACACAATCACGCCATCTTTGAACTGCTTTGAGGCTGCTGTTCCAGCTTGCGCAGCGACCACCGTGGCTGCAATGTCACCAGACCAAGTTCCCTCTTTGAATTTGCGCATGACTTCTTCATTTTCAAGAACCATTGCGATCTTCTGCCCTTGCGCACCCACGGTCACACCAAGCGCCGTGCGATTGATGGCAGCCCAACCAAGTTGTTCGCCCGATGGGGAGTACGCGCCTCCGCGACCAAAACTCCCGCCGACAAAGATGATGCCCCACTCACCAGCGTCTGGGAAAATGATGTAACCGCCGCTCTTCTCGATTTGCTCGCGAAAGCCAGACACATTTTGCTCAAACCACTTCTCGGCTGCCTTCGCTTCAAGCGCGAACGATGCGCGGCTTTCATACTTGGGTGCCGTGTTGCAGCCAACCAGTGTTGTCATACCGATTGCTGCACAAAGCATGGCGCAAAGCGCTGCGGGCGTGCGTGATATCGAAACGGTCGAACGAAGGCTCGTCATAGTGGAATCTCGGAGGCTGAAATTGAGAGTGTAATGAGCGATAGGAAGAGTTGGCGAGCGACGCATCGGATACGCGCATTCCTGCGAAGATGACTCGCCTAAGGAACTCGTGATGCGATACCCAAACCTGCTTCAACCGATCTCGCTTCGTTCGCTTGTCTGCCCCAATCGTGTCTTCATGGCGCCGCTCACACGACAGCGCGCGCAGCAGCCTGGCGACATTGCGGGAGAACTGCAGGCCGAGCACTACGCGCAGCGCGCTTCATTCGGCCTCTTGATCACCGAAGCAACGCAGATTTCACCGGAAGGAAAGGGCTATCCGCATACGCCAGGCATCTATTCGGACGAGCAGATCGCTGGCTGGAAGTTGGTCACAGATCGTGTGCACGCAGCAGGTGGCCGCATCTTCTGTCAACTGTGGCATGTGGGGCGTGTGAGTCATGTCGCGCATCAACCGAACGGACAACCACCGGTGGCGCCCGTCGCAGCACGCTCCAAGGGCTATGTCAGTATTCGCCACCCCGATGGCCGCCGCGAACGCGTCGAGGCAAGTATGCCGCGCGCGCTTGAAACCAAAGAGATGGCGCGCGTGATCGAAGATTTCGCCTATGCAGCGCGCTGCGCGAAAGCCGCGGGTTTTGACGGCGTCGAAGTGCACGCCGCCAACTCGTATCTCATCAACCAGTTTCTTTCGGGCTCACTCAACCAGCGCGACGACGCGTGGGGCGGATCGATCGAAAATCGCATGCGACTTTTGCTTCATGTCATCGACGCGGCTGGTGAAGCGTTCTCGTACGCGCGCGTCGGTGTGCGACTCTCGCCGATGGGAAGCGTGAATGATTTGCCGCACCACCACGACGATGAAGCGTTGATGGAGCGAGTAGCCGAGGAACTTGGAAAACGCCGCCTTTCGTATCTGCATCTTTTCAACCACTATTGGTCGAAGGATCGTTGGAACGGTCACTTCACAGAGCGTCTTGCCCGCGAAATGAAGGCGCGCTTCAACGGGCCGATCGTGCTCAACGGCTACGGCAACGATGTCGCTGCGGCTGAAGCGGATCTTGCCAACGGCTTGGGTGACGCGATTGCGTTTGGTCGCCTTGCGATTTCGAATCCCGATCTTCCAGAACGCTTCGCCGCCGACGCAGAACTCGCTGCGTGGGACGACACGACTTTCTATGGCGACGACGCGCGCGGTTACAACGACTATCCGCGAATGTCTGCGTCGTGCTGAGAACACATACATCGGCCGCGCAGGCACCTTCTCGCAGGACGCTTGCGTTTCCGCCGACGCCCTGCGATTCTTCACGCATGGCTGTTTCGCAGCACTTTCTCAACCGCTACACACGCGCGCTCACAGAGCCGCACTGCGATCACTGCGGATTCACACTGGCGACAAACAGTGACCGAGGCTGTTGCCCAGAATGTGGCACAGATTTCGATCCGCAATCCGTCTGTATCGCGCGCACGATGCGGCGTCTCCCCGTGCTCGGATATCTCGCGTTGCCGATCTGCGTGGCGATCACGCTGGTTGTTGTGATGATTGTCATTGATGCCTACGACTCGCTGTCACCAATGGCCATCGCGTCTTTCCTTGCACCTGCGTTCTTCGCCATCGCGTGGTGCGGCTTCCGAGCCCAGCGAATGACGCTGGTCGTCTTCGCTCGATGTATGCCAAGGCGTCGTGCTGAAAGCGCACTCTGTATTGCACTCAGCGGCGTCTCTATGCTGATCGGCTTTGCGATGATTTTCGGAGGGATCGTGCTCGCTGGCCTCGTCTTCGCGTTGGGAATGGCGGTCCAGAGCGGGCTTGATGCGTAACTCGTAAAAAGTTCGATTGCGGAAATTTCGATTGCGGAGATTTCGTTGTCCCCGAACGCGACGGGGGCGCAAGAAGCGCTACCCCCAGATCAGATTTGCATCCCACCGAACGATCGAAACTGATGCGGTGACCTTTGAGCGTCGAGCAATGAACCAGTCTGACCCCACAGCCCGTGACCTCTTTGAAGTGCTCATGCGCGAGCACGGCGACGCGCTGCTTGTTTCCATTCGCGCGAATCTCCGCTGCGCGCATCGTTCGTCGATGCGATCGCTGGAGGATGACATCTTTCAGGAAACAGTGCTTGTTGCGTGGCGTAGGCTCGCAGACTACGACCGCACCCGGCCATTTGGTCCGTGGTTGCGAGGCATTGCGCGGCTCGTGAGTTTGGATCTCGTGTCTCGACATGCGCGACAGCACGCGGTCGATCCAACACACCTTGCCTCTTGTGTGGATGATCTCACTGCACACGCCGTCGAACGAGATCTCGCAACATTTGAGCGCTACCGCGGAGGCGATGAAACGGCGATGGGATTCCGTGAGCGACTTGCTGCACTTGACGATTGCATCTCGCGACTTCCCGCGATCTATGCGCACTGCGTACAAGCCGCGTATCGCGACGCGCACACCATGAGAGATGTGGCACGCGCATTCGATGAACAAGAAGAAACCATCAAGAAACGCCTCCAACGCGCGCGCGCCATGCTTGCAGAATGTCTGACGCAGAAAGGTGCTCTGGCATGAGCGACCACCGCGACCACACCATCGACGCGATCCTCTCGCAGCATCTCGGCGAAAATGGAGAGACTATGGAAGCGCGATATGCCCGCGCGTTTGCTGCGCTCACACCGCGTGGCGCGGCGCAAGAATCGTCGCGAGAAACGCAGCGCGCGCTTCGGTTGTTGCCCGCGCGCGGTCGCCAGACATCACGACTTGTATCGTTTGCGCGTGCAGCGCTCATTGCTTTGGCGTTTGGCGCGCTGTTTCTCTTCTTTCCCACAACAACCAACGCTTCGGGCATCCTTGATCGGGTGCTCGCTGCCGAGTCTCGTGTTCAAAGTTCACGCGGCGATCGACGCTACGAGATCGAAGTTGTACTTCCCCCACTTCCGCGCAGGCCAGACGAAGGGACGCGAGATCGTCGCAATTCCAATGAGATCCGAGCCGAAATACGACTTGTCGGAACCTGGGATTTGCGCGGAGACGAGTCGAGACTCGACCTGACCGCTGAGGGATTCCCAACCGTCACGCGTGTTGACGCGACGGAAGGTGCGTGGGAACGACGCGGCGACGGCTCTGTGCGCGCGCTTGATGAGCGCGGTATTTGGCCGCGCTGGATTCGCGATCCACACGGAGAAATCGCAGTCGAACGCATGGATGGTCTGCTTCGTCTTGTCCAACGCTCGTATCTGGTCGCACTGGCCCGCGCAGGCGACGAATCGCCTGAACATCTTCGAGGAGCCATCCATCTCGTTGCGTCGCGTCAAGGTGATGTGATCGGACCCACAGAAATCGATCTCTGGATTGACACCACACGCAATGTGGTGCTCGAGGCAAGGCTCGCATGGCAACCACCTGCGCTTCGAGATCGCGGCATGCGCGAAGGATCACGCGGTGCGTTTCGCGAAGGAACTCTTGGCGAATTCCGCGAAGGATCACGCGGTGCACCGCCGGCTCCACCTCCACCTCTTCCACCGGACGACTATCGACCATCGCGTGGCACGCTCCCACCGTTTCCACCGCGCGAACTCTTCCTTCGCCGCATCGAACCGATCACATTCCCAGCGAATCACTTCACGATGCCTTCGATCAGCGGTCCGTGAAACAGTTGCTCAGCAATTCATGACGCGAACGCGATGCCTGCTATGGCAATCGCGAAAGCGATTCCGAGTCCAGGCAGCACTGCACGAAACAGTTTCGCATCGCCCAACACGCGTGTGAGGACAAGTTTGAAGAGTGTGTTGACTGCAAGTGCCATCAGTGTTGCTCGCATGGCCAGCGCGCCACTCATTCCGCCAGCCTCAAGTTCGCGCGCGATGGTGAGCGCAATCGCATCCATGTCAGAGATTCCGCTAGCAGCCGCGACAAACAACAGTGCTCCTGCACCGGCATATGCGATCGTTGCCTTCGTGAGCACTTGAATCACGACGAAGATTGCGGCAAAAGTAAGCGCCGATGACAACTGTGTGGGGTTCCGTGGTTTTGCAAGAGCCTGCGCTTCTGTTGTCTCGCGTTCATCGCGCGTCGCGTGATGTGTCGGAACTTCTCTTGAAACTTCTCTTGAGACTTCTTTTGAAACTTCTTTTGGAACAGCCTGACGCCTCACCGACACAAATCCTGTGACGAGCGTCGCGAACGCAATTCCAGCAAGCCATGGCCACAACGCGAACAACGCCAGTTTGGATGCGACACCGATGAGGAGAATCAACCGCAGCGGCAACACCCCACACGAAAGCAGCGTGATCGCAGCAGAAACAGCGTGAGGCCCGCCCTCACGGACGCGTCGAGCTGCGCCCACGGTTGATGCCGTGCTCGATACGAGTCCGCCAAGAAGTCCTGTAGCGACCGTTCCAGCGCGCGCGCCAAGCAAGGCCTGCGCGATGTAACCAGCGAGGCTGAGCGAAACAACGAGCACAACCAACATCCATGCGGCACGCGGATTCACTGCGTGAAGCGGACCCACATTGCGATCAGGAAGGACCGGCAGAATGACGAGCGCGATCAACACAAAGATCGCAACAGCGCGCACATCGCTCGGCGCGAGGCGCCGAATGATGGCGTGCAGCGGATCGCGAATGTAGAGCAGGAGAAACAGCGTTCCAGCTCCTGCGATCGTCGTTGTGTGCTGACCGAGCACAGCGAAGCCGCCGAGGAGTGTCGTTGCAACAAGCGCGAACGCTGTCGTCAGGCCGAGATCCTGCCGCCGAGCGCTTTCTTCCGTGCGCGCGCGCGCAACGATGCCGCCTGTGATTCCCGCGGCAGCCGAGATCAGCGTCACCATCAGTAGCGGCCACGGAGTCGCGTCGCGCGGACCAAGCATTGCCGCGATACCACCGATCAGGCCAGCAAGTCCAAAGGTACGCACGCCCGCCACTGTGTCCGGACGCCGCTCACGCTCAAAGCCGACAAGGAGACCAACGCCGAGCGCGAGCGCGAGGGATGCGATTTCGGGAGGAAGCCAAGCGCTGTCTTTATCCATGGCTTGTGATTCGTGCGCTGTTGCGTTCGTGCACTGCGGCTCGTATCGGCGGCTGGGTTTCTCGGGTGCAGTATCGGCACGAGTCGGCGTGCGCCTCGCGGGAACCTTCCTCGCGGGAACCTTCCGCTCGGGAACCTTCCTCGCGCCGAGGACCACTCTCTTGATCTCAGACAAAACGCAGAACGCCGACCCAGTTTGAAACATGGCGGTCGGCGAGCTGCGAGAGAGAGGAGAGAGGAGAGAGGAGAGAGGAGAGAGGAGAGAGATGCGTTTCTGCTTGCAACCAGCTGTCCCGGCTGGCTGTCTTCTGCGAAGGTCCCGTTGGCTCTCCCTTTGGTAGGGAGGCAGGACCTTTCAGGAGCACGCAGTCCCGTGCGTGCGTCCTTCATGAGGTAGTACGCGCGGCATCACACGATCTCTCAACTGGTGAAAGAATTCGCCCAGAATTTCTGCGCGCACCCTCGCGCCGCTCTTCGTGTGCAGAGGGTAGTCTTCGCGGATGGAGTCACGGAAGTCCGACGCCTGCTCGCCACACACAGACAGCGCGGAACACGCGCTTCGTGCAGCTGTGTCACTGGCGGATCTCGCCCGCATCGCTGCAACGCGCATCGAACCAACAGCGTGGGACTACTACCGTTCTGGGGCTTGGGACGAAACAACGCTCGCGCGCAACGAAGTCGCGTGGCGCGAACTTGAGATTCACTACCGCGGCATGGTGGATGTCTCGAAGCGCTCCATGAGAACGACGCTTTTCGGCCGCGAAATTGCGTGTCCTCTCATCGTCGCCCCAACGGCCATGCAGAAACTCGCACATCGCGATGGCGAGTGCGCAACAGCCCGCGCCGCGAGTGCTGCGAATCTACCCATGTGCCTCTCGAGTCTCGCAACCACAGCGTTGGAAGAGGTACGCGCCGCGACTGCCGGACCACTTTGGATGCAGGTGTACATCTCGCAGGATCGAGGCTTCACGCGGGATCTGGTTGCTCGGGCGGATGCGGCTGGAATTGAAGCCTTCGCGGTGACCGCCGACACACCCGTGTGGGGCGTCCGCGAGCGCGATATGCGCAACGGATTCCGCGTGCCAGATGACCTCCGTATCGTCAATCTCGAGCGCCCCGGCGGCCCCACTGGTCACTCGGGTGTGGGCATGGGCGGCGCGCTTTCGTGGACCATCGATCCGAGCCTCACATGGCGCGATGTTGAACTCCTCGCGTCGTGGACCACGCGGCCGATTCTTGTGAAGGGCCTGTGTCGGCCCGATGATGTTCGTGCTGCCTTCGACGCGGGCGCGAAAGGTGTGTGGATTTCGAATCACGGCGGCAGACAACTCGACGGTGCACCAGCGACTGCGAGTGTTCTTGCGCCCTGCGCAGAAGCGGCTCATGGTCGCGGCGCGGTGATCGTGGATGGCGGCATCCGTCGGGGCATCGACATGCTTCGCGCCATCGCGCTTGGTGCAGATGCCGTTGCGATCGGGCGACCCGTGCTGTGGGGACTCGGCGCGGGAGGCGAAACTGGCGTCACTCGCGCACTGGCGATGCTGTCACAAGAGTTCGACCTGGCCATGGCGCTTGCTGGCGTTCGTTCGATTTCCGAAATCCGCGCGCTCGCGGACGGATTGGTGCGTGTACGCTGAACCGATGCTTGGTGTGACTCTTTCCGCGTGTTTCACGGTCTTTTTGTCGGCACATGTACCTTTTGGTACGACCGACACACGCGCGGAAACCGCGATCGAACATGTCCTCATTGTGAGTGTCGACGGCCTGCGTGCGGATGCGCTTCTGCCACCGTCGATTGCGCAATTCCCCGCTTTTGCGCGGGTTCTACGCGGTCCACACACGCTCGAAGCGCGTACCGATGCTGAGTTCACGATCACGCTGCCCAATCACATCTCGATGCTCACGGGTCGACCCGTCGGTGGCGAGGACGGACACGGTTGGAAACAAAACGACGAGCCGCCTGGCGCGAAGCAAGGCGGCACAGTGCACGCGAATCGTGGTTTCTATGTGGCGAGCGTGTTCGATGTGGCACACGATCGCGGTGTGAAAACCATGGTGGCCACGACGAAGACCAAGTTCTGGCTGCTTGAGCAGAGTTACTCGGATGCGAAAGGCGCTGTCGACCTCGTTGAGCCAGATGAAGGTCGCGGGAAGATCGATCGCTTTCTCTTTTGCGAGAAGACCGAGGATTTGGCTGAGTCTGTGTGCGATCGATTGCTGCGTGCACGCGGTCGTACCCTCGACTTTGTGCACTTTGCTGCGCCGGATGCTGCCGGCCACGGCTACGACTGGATCATGACTCCTGGCTCGAAGTACATGGAGGCGATCGCGGCGGTGGACAGCGCGATGGCAGCGATCCTCGACACCATCGAAGGGACGCCGCGACTCGCGGGAAAGACTGCGATCGTGCTCACAGCAGATCACGGCGGCGGCGTTCCCCGAAAAACGCACACAGACGCGACCTGCCCGCTGAATTTCTGCATCCCCTTTGCGGTCTGGCTTGGCGGGCCACGGGAGGCGGCAGACCTCTATCTGCTCAATCCGAGCCGCACACGACCTCCGCGCGAAGATCGCGGTACCCGCGACGCGCCTTCCCAACCGATTCGCAACGGGGATGCAGCCAACACTGCGTTGCAACTGTTGGGACTGCCGAGTGTTCCGGGTTCTCGCTTCGGTGTGGGCGCACCAACGACGGCGGAGGTTGATCGAGCAGGCGAACCTCGCGTCGGCGGCCTGCAACTTGCAGCCGAACCAACGCCAGCAAGGCCGTGATGTTCGCGTTGGCGAAAATCGCGCCGACAGTGTGACGGATGGCTAGAAAAACCGACCTTGCTCGACGGAGAGGCTGAGTTTTTCGGACTTCCGGCATGACCGCGACCATCGACTTGTCGTGAGAAAGAGTCAAAGTTGCCGAAAAACTGCCTGAACTGTTTGGCCAGTGGTCAATTAGTGGTAGGTTTGCGGCACTAGGGAAGGCGGACATTCGTCCGTCTCGATAGAAGGGAAAGACGAGCGGGAACTCGTCTTTGAGGGAGTTTGGAAAATGGGTCTCAATACGCGTATCGCCGCTTCGGCGGTTGTCGCGTTGGCGTCGGCTTCCGCCGCCAATGCGGGTTTTGTTTTCGCCTCTGCGAACCGCTCTGTTGAAGCGACCGCCGATGCGACAACCGATGTCTCCTCCGATGCCGCCTTCGGCACATGGTTTGATTCGGCGAGCGTCTTTGCGACCTCGTCGAACGCCCTGTCCCAGCACGGCTCGCAGTTGGCTGCGACTTCGATGAACTTCGCCGGCGCTGCGCAAGTGAGCGCAACGACTGGCGGCGTGGCAAGTGCTACGAGTTTCGCGATCGTCGACTTCCGCTCCGACATGGAGCAGGTCGTGTCGTTCATCGTGGGTCTCACAAGCACTGCATCGGGCGGCGGCTTCAACTCCGTCCTCGTGACGCTCACCGACACCACGACTGGCGTTGTGCGGCTCTCCGCAAGCGCGACCGCAGCCTTCAGCGGCAGCCTCACGCTTGATGTGAACCACAACTACCGCCTCGTCATCGACGCTGATGCAGGTGTGCAAGGCGCTGGAAACTCGCTGGGTCAGTACAACATTGCGTTCAACGCGCCAGTGCCTGCTCCGGCAGCTGCTGCGCTGCTCGGCCTTGCGGGTCTGACAGCGAAGCGTCGCCGTCAGCGCTGATCGGAGATCTTCTCAACACGCTCCGCGAGGCGGAGTGGGTTCGTCAGGATACGAAAAGCAGAAGATCTGACCTCAGAGAGAGGAAACATCCGAAAGAACCGAGGCGAAACCTCGGCGGGTGTCTCTCGTCCAAATTCCTTGGGCAGGGTCGGGCGACGTGGCTCGTCAGTTGCGGCGTCACTTCGATCTGATCGCCCCCTCAACCTCAGTTCCCTTCGACACGCGCGGAGACGTCCGCGCGTGCCGTGCTTTTTGCAGCCCGTTCTTTGCGCTCGAGGACGCACCTGTGCTCACCGATCTCGCGCGGCCGCTGCGGGGTAGATCGTCGCCCAGTCGTGCGCCATGTCGATGCGCAGCCAGCCGTCTCCACCCGCGCGGTCAAGAGCCCGATCAAGCCGCCCTACCTTCGAGTCACGGTCGTACGCCCACTCGCGCGCCTCGTCGGTGTGATGGACGATCGCAGCGAGCCGCACTCCGTCACCCGCGACGGTCCACTCGAGCATCTCGAGGTCGCCATCCGAGTTTCCGAACGCCATCGTCGGCCGACGACCGATGCGTCGCATGATGCCGATCGGCTTGCCAGCGCGGTCATCGAGGAACACGATCTCGCCCGCACTCCGCACCTCAGGGCGCGGACCGTCGGCGTCGTAGACGAACTTCGGCTCGCTCCCGATGACCTGCTCGGTCGGGATGCCGTATCGCTCGGCTGCGAAGGCACGCACGAACTCCGTGCCACCACCCGACACGATGAATGTCCGAAATCCGTTCGCGCGCAGGTAGGCAAGCAACTCCAACATCGGCTGATACACCATGTCGCGATAGAGGAGGCCCGTTTCGGGATGCCGCGCGTCGTCGAGCCATGCGCGCACAGTCGCGCGGAACTCGTCGACGGTCATACCGCCGTGCGTGGCCGCCATCAGTTTCGCGACGGCCGCTTCGCCCTGCGCGGCCACCGCGCTCGGATCGCGCCTCAGAATGGACGCAAACGGCTCCTCTGTCTCCCACTCGGGATGCGCGTCGCGCAGCGCCTTCACACGGTCGACCGCAAAGGCGAGTTGCACGTAGAACGGCTGCTCCGCCCACAGCGTGCCATCCTGATCGAACACCGCAATCCGGTCTTCGACGGGAACAAACTCGGGGCTTCCGGCGGCGGTTGCACGGGCGACGGTATCGACGATCCGCTGCTTCGCGGCGCCCTCACGCCAAGATGGGAGCGCATCGCACGCAACCCGCGGCACGTCCACAGCGCGCACGCTGCTGCAGCCTCCCCCGAGGCCAAGTGCGTACGCGGCAACCCCCCAAGAGACCAGAGACAGCGTCGCGGCAACGACGCGCATGCATGGTGTCGCCATCGTCAAACTCCAGCCTGCTCAGCGCGGGCGTTACTTGGTCGCTGGCGGCGTCGGGCCTTTGGTCGATGAACTCTGCATTTCAAGCTCAAGCTTGGCGGACAAGTTCGAGATGCTCGTCTGAAGTGCGGCCGCGCTCTTTTCAGCTTCCGCCACAAAAGGACGCACCGCATCGATTCCATCTTGCGTGAGATCGTTTGCAAGCAGGATGCGAATATCCGACAGCTTCGTCATCAAATCGCCGTACGAAGACTTCACCGAGGCGAGGTCTGCTTGCAATGAGGTGAATCGGCTCGCAAAAGCCTCACGTCGCGAAGCCGCGACTTGCTTCGAAGCGTCGCTCGAGAGACCTGCCGACTCCGCCTCCCACGCCTTGACGTACTCCTCGGTACGGCTTGTAAGCGATGCCCACGCCGACTGAGCCTTCTTCGCGTCCGCCTCCAAGCGGTCCATCGCCTTCGAAAAATCCTCAAAGGCACGCGTGCGATCTTGTGCGCTCTCAATCGCTCGCGCAGCCGCGACGACGCTTGCGACCTGTTCGCCGCCACGATCAAGCATCGACTTGGTATCGCGCATGCTTGCTGTCGTTGCATCGATGCGCTTTGGACCTGCGGCACCGCAAGCAGCAAGCGAAACGCAGGTCGTCACGGTAAAGATCAAGAATGTTGTTCGGAGACGCATCATGGTGTCATCCCTTCCTTTACGACTCACTGTCCCTGCGGCTTGCTCACGGCTTCCATCACGCGCTCAAGGTTGAAACTGCCGGGCTTCTGACGCGGCGGGAACTCCCGGAAGCTCTGGAGCCACCGCGCGACATAGGCGCCCGCCGGCGCGATCGCAAACATACGCTCGAGATACCACCGCTGGTAGCCGATCGAGTTCTCATCCCGCGCACGCTCAAAGGGGTCCATTCGCAGGTTGGTGAGAATCGGCGCGCGCAGTTCGGTGAACGGGTTCTGCCAGACCTCGAGGCCTTCGGCTTCTTGGATGAGGAACATCACCTTCCAGTTGTCGTAACGCAGCGCGGCCACGCTGCCGTCGTCGGTCCAGTAGATGAACTCCTTGCGCGGCCACTTCGCCTCGCCCTTCAACGCCGGCAGCAGGTTGTAGCCGTCGATATGCACCTTGTAGTTGCGTCCGCCGATCGACTGCCCCTTCTTGAGGTCGTCGACGACCGTCGTGTTGCCGGCTGCAGCGAGCAGCGTCGGCAGCATGTCCTCATGCGCGCCGATGTCATTCACGATCGTGCCGGGCTTGATCGCGCCAGGCCAACGGATGACGCACGGCACGCGGTAGCCGCCCTCCCACGGGGTGTTCTTCTCACCCTTGAACATCGTCGTACCGCCGTCCGGCCACGTGAAACTCTCGGCTCCGTTGTCGGTCGAGTAGATGATGATCGTGTTGTCGAGTTGTCCCAGCGCCTCGAGCTTCGCGAGGAGAACGCCGATCTGCCGATCGTGCTCGACCATGCCGTCGGCGTAGATGCCGAGTCCGGTCTTCCCCTCCGCGTCGGGCGCGAGGTGCGTGAAGATGTGCATCTTCGTCGAGTTCCACCAGAGCAAGAACGGCTTCTCGTCCTTCACCGAGCGCTCCATGAAGGCCATCGCCTTGTCGTTCACCTCGGCGTCGATCGTCTCCATGCGCTTCTTCGTCAGCGGCCCCGTATCGGTGATGCGACCATCAGCGAAGCTGTGGATCACACCGCGCGGCCCGAACTTCTTCTTGAACTCGGGGTCCTTCGGATAGTCGGGATTCTCCGGCTCTTCCTCGGCGTTCAGGTGATAGAGGTTGCCGAAGAACTCGTCGAAGCCGTGCGCGGTCGGCAGCATGTCGTCGCGGTCGCCAAGGTGGTTCTTGCCGAACTGCCCCGTCACGTAGCCTTGCGCCTTCAGGAGGGTCGCGAGCGTCGGATCCTCCTTCTTCATGCCTTCAGGCGCACCGGGCAGTCCGACCTTGGTCAGGCCAGTACGGATCGGCGACTGGCCGGTGATGAATGCCGCGCGGCCCGCGGTGCAACTTTGTTGGCCGTACCAGTCAGTGAAGATCGCGCCTTCGCGGCCGATGCGATCGATGTTGGGCGTCTTGTAGCCCATCATGCCCATGTTGTAGGCGCCGACGTTGAATTGTCCGATGTCATCGCCCCAGATGACGAGGATGTTCGGCTTGCGCGCCGCAACTTCCGGCGACTTCGCCGCGTCACGCGCCACAGCGGCATCGGCCGCGCTCGTCGACAGCGCACAGCCTGCGAGCATCGCAAGTGTTGGAACAGCGGTCGCGAGGACCCCGAGCAGGTGACGGAGGACGGGGCGAGCGTGCGGTTGCATGAGAGAGTGACTCCGTGGATCTGGAGAGGTATCAAACGATGCTGACGACTTGTCGAGCGCTGAGGCCAAGACTGACCAAGGCCTGAAGTGGAGCGCGGAAGGTATTCCCTAGGGAATGATGCGTCCAATGCATCCAAGTTGTCATTTCGATACGCTTTGTGCATGAACTGCGCCCATGGATCTTGAACTCCGCCACCACCGACACGCGATCGCGCTTGCCGAGCATCGCCACTTCCAGCGGGCCTCGAAGGCGCTCGGGATCTCGCAGCCCGCGCTCTCGCGCAGCATCCAAGAGCTTGAGCGTCGACTCGGCACGGTCCTCTTCCGTCGCAGCCGCGACGGGATCGACGCGACCGATGCCGGGCGCGTGTTCCTCTCGCGAGCCCGCTTGGTGCTGGCGCAGGTGGGCGACCTCGAACGCGAGATGGAACTCCTGCAGGGACACGGTAGCGACGAACTGCGGATCGGCGCGGGGGTCTATCCCTCCGAGATGTTCGTGGCGGCGGCGGTCGCACGCCTCGTAAAGACCGCTCCACAACTCAGGGTTTCCGTCGTTGCGAACAGCATCGATGTACTGCTCCAGATGCTGCGTCGGCGTGAGATCGACCTCGTTGTCGGCGACCTCAAGACCGCAGAGGCGGATCGTGGGGTCCAAGCGACACCGCTCGCGTGGCACCAAGGCTATCTCGTTGTCCGCGCAGGCCACCCGCTGCTCGAAGTGTCGACGCCGCGGCTCAAGGACGTCCTGCGGTATCCGCTCGCGCTCACGACGCGCATCCCGCCCGATCTTCTCTCGCATCTCGTGCAGGGGAAGGATGCTCCGCAGCGGCAGCCGAACCTGCTGCCTGCGATCACCTGCGATGCGCCTTCGGTCATGAAGACGATCGTCGCCGAATCAGACGCGGTGACGCTGATGCCGATGTCGCTCATCGCGCGCGAACTCGCCGAGGGCACGCTCGCAACGCTTCCGATCGAAGCGCCTTGGCTCGGCCGAGCCTTCGCGGTGATCGAACTTCCTGACCGAACGCCCTCGCCTGCCGCTGAGAACTTCATACGGCACGTCGTCGAACTCGATGCGGCCGCGGCGCAACTGAGCGCGCCGCGCGGTTGAGACATCTCACCGTTGGCAACTTCTGCGAACTGCCACGCGAGGAAACGCGTGCACCTCACGGATTCGCTGGCGCGGTCACGAAACGGTGCACCATGTCGTGCTGGTAGGTCTGGCCCGGGCGCAACACGACATTCGGCCAACCGGCCTTGCCCTGCTTGTTGATCGAGTCGGGGAAGGCCTGCGTCTCAAGGCAGAGCGCCCCGTTCTTTGCATAGACCGCACCGTTCTTGCCGGGAATACCGTCGAGGAAGTTGCCGGTGTAGAACTGGATACCGGGCTGGTTCGACCAGATTTCCATCATGCGGCCCGACTTCGGATCGCGCAGGATCGCAGAGAGCCACATGCCGCTGTCGCTCTTCGGCAACTGGCTTAGGACGAAGTTGTGGTCGTAGCCGCCCGGATCGTCCTTCGTCGCTGGCATCTTCGCGAAGTCGCGGCCGATCGGCTTCATCGTCGTGAAATCAAGCGGCGTCCCAGCGACCGGCGCGATCTCGCCCGTCGTGATGAGCGTCGCATCGACGGGCGTGAATTTCGCCGCGGGGAGCATGAGTTCGTGGCCCAGGATCGAACCCGAGTCATGCCCCGCGAGATTCCAATACGAGTGGTGCGCGAGGTTGACGCAGGTCGGCGCGTCGGTTGTCGCCGACATGTTGACGACGAGTTCGTTCATCGAGGTGAGCGTGTAGACCACCTTCACATCGACATTGCCGGGGTAGCCCTCTTCGCCATCCTTCGAGCGATAGGTGAAGGTCACTTGCGGGCCCTTGGCCGTCAGCGCGCCTTCGCCCGACCACACGACCTTGTCGAAACCCTTGACGCCGCCATGGAGGTGATTCGCACCATTGTTCGTCGCAAGCGTGTACTGCTTGCCATCGATCGAAAACTTGCCGCCCGCGATCCGGTTCGCGCAGCGGCCAGCCGTGCAACCGAAGTACTGCGTGCGCGCGACATAGTCGGCGGCGCTCTCGCGGCCAAGGACGACATCAGCGATGTTCCCCTTCATATCCGGCACCTTCAGCGACACGATGATCGTGCCGTAGTCGGTGATCTCGGCCTCCATGCCAGAGCCATTCTTCAGAGTCCAAAGGTGCACAGGCTTCCCATCGACCGTGCCCCAGTCGGCCTTCGCGATCGAACCGACGACTGCGGGCGCGGCGGTCGTTGCAGTCGACGAGGTCGATGCGCAGGAAAGAAGTGCGGAAGCCGCGAGCGCGAGGCCCGCGAGTGCGATCGGTTGAGAAAGGCTTGCAAGTTCCATGACGGGTTCCTTTGGACGAGAGAAGAAATTTGTCTTGAGGCTCATGCGCGCGCCGCGCTGCCCGCGCGCTCGATTGCGCCCGCACGCTCAAGCCGACGCGCTGCGTAGCGGCGGATGAGTTCGTCGGCAGCAACACCAAGAAGAAGCACGCCGCCGACAACCGCGAACTCGATCTGCGACGAATACCCCGCGAGCGTGATCGTGTTCTGCAAGACGCGCAGCGTGGCGACACCGAAGAGAACACCCACGATGCTCGCTTCACCGCCGCGAAGACTGCAGCCGCCAAGGACGGCGGCCGCGATCGCGTAGAGCTCGTAGAAGTTGCCGAAGTCGGACGGCTGTGCGCTGCCGATATCGAAGATGAAGAGCATGCCGCCGAAACCGGCGAGCAAACTGCACGCGACATACGCGCCTGTCACAAGCCATGCGGTTGGAACGCCGGAATAGCGCGCCGCGCTTTCATTGCGCCCTGTCGCGAGAAGCCAGCGCCCCCACACCGTGCGCGACAGAAACAGCCCGATCAGAACTGCCAACACCAGCGCGGGAATCACCGTCGCTGGAAGTCGATAGTCGGTGAGCCCTGGAATCGAGAATTTCGCGAGCGCGATCGCGCGCACATCGCCGTACTCACCCATGAACCCTTGCGATTGATCGCCCGTCATCCAGCGCGCGATCCCGCGATAGAGCAGAAGTCCGCAGAGTGTGACGAGAAATGGCTGCAGTTTCAGTCGTGTGATGAGGAGGCCGTGACAGAGCCCGATGAACGCGCTCATCGCGAGCACCGTTGGAATCACCTGCCACGGCGTCCATTCGTGTTCGATCAGAAGCCACGGCGTCATGATGCCCGCGAGGCACACGACCGAACCAATCGAGAGATCGATACCGCCGGTCACGATCACGAGCGCCGCGCCAAGTGCGAGCACCGCATAGAGCGCGGTGCGGTTCGTCAGTTGCATCAGGTTGATGCCGGTCGTGAAGTTCTCAGCGAAGAAAATGCTGTAGACGAGAATCGCAAGGAAGATGCCGATGATGCCAAGCGCGCGCTTCATGCGTGGGTTCCGGTCGAATGCGCGTGGGCGGCTCCGCCCGTCGCAAGGTGCATGATGGCGATTTCCGTCGCGTCGTGTGCGGCGAGTTCGCCTGCGATCGCGCCGTCGTGCATCACGATGATGCGGTCCGCGAGAAGAAGCACTTCTTCAAGTTCGCTTGACGCGAAGACAATCGCGCTCCCGGCCGCGGCAAGGCGGCGCACTTCAGCGTGAATCTCTGCGCGCGCGCCAACATCAACGCCGCGCGTCGGCTCATCGAGTAGGAGCACCGCCGGGTCAACAGCAAGCCACCGACCGATGACGGTTTTCTGCTGATTTCCGCCGGAAAGTGTCTGTACGCGCCGCGCGGGTTGCGGTGGCCGCAGTTGCATGCGCGCGACCATGCGCGATACGAGCCCCGCTTCACCGCGTTGGTCCACAAGTCGTGCACGACTTGTTTGATCGATCCATGCGAGCGACATGTTCATCGCTACAGGATTCTCGAGGAAAAGCCCGTTGCGCGCGCGGTCTTCGGGAACGATCGCAACACCACGGCGAACGCGTGACGACGCATCGCCGACGAGCGTGCGTCCATCCAGTCGCACTTCACCGCCATGCCGAGCGACGCCTGCGATCGCTTCGAGGATTTCCGTGCGCCCTGCACCAACAAGCCCCGCGAGTCCGACGATTTCACCAGCACGGACAGCGAATGAGACGGGGCGCTTGCGGCGATGCGCACTCGTGAGTTGTGCCACTTCAAGTCGGACGGCCGCGTTCGCGCCGATGGCACGACGCTCGCTCGCCGCAATATCGCGCCCGACCATCAAGCGCTCGATCATCGCGCGGTCGTACTCGCCGCGCACGAGTTCACCCGTCTTACGCCCATCGCGCAGCACGATCACGCGATCTGCGATCTTCATGACCTCGTCGAGATGATGCGAAACGAACACAACCGCAACACCAGTGTGGCGCAATTCATCCATGATTTCGAGCAATCGATCTGTCTCGCGCGTCGTGAGACTCGATGTTGGTTCATCAAGAATCAGGACGCGCGATTCGGTCGAGAGCGCTTTCGCAATCTCAACAAGTTGCCGCTGCGCAATCGGCAGCGTGCCACAGAGTGTTCCCGGATCGATGTCGAGCCCGACGCGCGCGAGCCACTTGCGGGCATCGGCTCGCATGCGCCCACGATCGAGAAATCCAAACCGCGACGGCTCGCGGCCGAGATAGATCGAGCCCGCAACATCGAGATTTTCCGCGAGATTCAACTCTTGATGCACAAGCGCGATGCCCGCGCGTGTTGCATCTCGCACACCGTTGAGTTCGACTGGTGCAAGGACGCCGCGCACATCGGCAACTTCAAGCGAGCCTTCACTCGGCTGGACAACGCCGGACAAAATCTTGAGAAGCGTCGACTTGCCTGCGCCGTTTTCGCCAACGATTGCAAGCACCTCGCCGCCGCGCACATCGGCGTCGATACTCGCGAGCGCAGTCACGCCCGCATAGCGACGACCGACGCCGCGCACACGAAGAAGAATCGGGCGTTCGACCTGCATGAACGCTCTTACTTGGCGTCCTTCCCGGCTTTGATCTTCGCCTTGAGGTCCTTCCAGAACGCTTCCGCGTTGTCCTTCTTGATGACCTTCGCAGGGATGTTGATGATGCCGTTCGCAGGCACCATCGACATGTCGCCCTTGGTGAACGCGTTGAGGACTTTCACGCTCTCGTAGCCGTAGCCGTACGGATCTTGCACAACCGTACCGAGCACGAAGCCTTCCTTGATCGCGGCGATGACATCGGCTCCTTCGTCGAACGCGGCAAGTTGCACCTTGCCTTCCTTGCCCGTCTGACGAATGACTTCAACCGCGAGCGTTGAGTTGTATTCAAAGAGGCCAGTCATCAGCGCAAGATCAGGGTGCTTGATCATCACATCTTCGATGTTCGCCTTCGCCTTCGCGCGATCAAACGAATCGGTCCAAGTGCCGACGATCGTGTAGCCCGCTTCGGTGAAAACTTTCGACGGCTCGTCGAAAC
>JASGCF010000222.1 GCA_030054275.1 Limnohabitans sp.
CGCGACTATTGGCTCCAACTCGACAAGATCAAAGCTCCCACACTGCTCGCGCACGGGTTGAACGACTGGAATGTGATGCCGTCGCACAGCACGCATGTGTATCGCGAATTGAAGAAGCGGGGCGTGCCTTCACAGTTGTATCTGCATCAAGGTGGTCATGGTGGTGATCCGCCGTTCGAGGCGATGAATCGCTGGTTCACGCGTTGGTTGTGTGGCGTTGAGAACGGAGTTGAGAACGATCCGACTGCGTCGGTGGTGCGTGAGGGCGCGCAGCGATCTGCGCCGACCTCCTATGACGCATGGCCAAATCCGGCGGCAAAAATGGTTGTGGTAACACCGCACGCGGCTGGCAGTGCACTTGGCAGACTTGCTGTGGATCCAACGCACGACACAGCGAAAGAGACCATTGTGGATGATGTTGCGAAGAGTGGCGCTGAACTTGCGAAGGGCGAAAGTTCACCACATCGTCTGCTGTACGCCTTGCCGAAACTCAGCGAACCGCTTCATCTTTCGGGTACGCCACGCATCACCGTTCGTGTCGCGTGCGACAAACCTGCAGCGAACCTCTCTGTGTGGCTTGTGTCGCTGCCATGGAAGGGTGGTCGCAACATCAACGGCGACTTGGTGACACGCGGTTGGGCCGATCTTCGGAATCACGCGTCGCTTGAAGATGAAGAGCCGCTTGAGCCAGGTCGTTTCTACGACATGGCGTTCGATCTTGAGCCCGAAGATCAAATCATTCCCGCTGGCGAGCAACTCGCGCTCATGATCTTCAGCAGCGACCGCGATTTCACATTGTGGCCCCAGGCTGGAACACAACTCACGATTGACTTGGCAGGAACAACACTCGAACTTCCCGTCGTGGGAGGCGTCGATACTCTGAAGGCCGCGATCGTGCCGAAGGCTGATCCGGCACCGACAGCGAAACCCGAATGAAGTGGTCTTGATTGATGCACGAGAAAGCCATGCACGAATACCAGCGGCAATTCATCGATTTCATGGTCGAAGTGGGTGTGCTCACTTTCGGCGACTTCACGACAAAGAGCGGTCGAAAGACGCCGTACTTCGTCAACACCGGCAAGTACCGCTCGGGTGTGCAGTTGGCCAAACTCGGCCGAGCGTATGCCGATGCGATCGAGCGTTCGTTTCCCGATGGATTCGATTGTTTGTTTGGCCCTGCCTACAAGGGAATCCCGCTCGTTGTCGCGGTTGCAATAGCGTTCGCAGAGCGCGGCCGCGAGGTTGAATTCTGTTTCAACCGAAAGGAAGCGAAAGATCACGGAGAAGGCGGACTGCTTGTTGGTCGGAAGTTGCAAAACGGCGATCGTGTTCTCATCGTTGAAGATGTGACAACAGCGGGTACTTCGATCCGCGAGACGGTCCCGATCCTGCGTGCTGCAGCCGACATCAAACTCGCAGGGCTTGTTGTGTCGGTCGATCGACAAGAACGGGCGAGCGACGCGTCGACGCGCACCGCGCTGGCAGAGGTGGGCGCAGAGTTTGCGATGCCGACCGCCGCGATTGTGAATATCGATGAAGTCGTGGCGCATCTCGGCGCTCGATTGACGGTCGACGATCGTGCGCGCATCTCGGCGTATCGCGCGCAATATGGAGCAGCGACTTCGTGAAATCTGCACCGAAAGTGGCGCCCACCGTTTCGCAGGTCACGCGTCACCTGCGTTCGCTTGCAGACCGGGCAACACTTGTGGGTATGTCGCGGTACGCGATTCCTTCCGACGGTGCGTTTGGCGTACCGGTTCACAAAATTCGCGCGTACGCGAAGGAACTCGGTCGACAGCATGCGCTCGCGCAAGCGCTTTGGAAGACGGGTCAGTATGAGTCCCGCATGCTTGCGTGCTTTCTTGCGGACCCAGAGCGTGTCACTCCAGCCTTGATGGACGCCTGGACTCGATCCTTCGACAGTTGGGCCATCTGCGACACTGCATGCTTTCATCTCTTCGATCGATCGCCATTCGCCTTCGCAAAAATCAAGTCGTGGTCGTCGCGGCGTCGAGAGTTTGAAAAACGAGCGGCATTCGCGCTGCTCGCCAGCGTTGCATTGCACGACAAGGCTGCCCCAGACGAGCAGTTTCTCGCCACGCTCGATTTCGTGGCCCGTGCGGCGACCGACGAGCGCAACTTCGTCAAGAAGGGCGTGAGTTGGGCGTTACGGGGAATTGGGCGGCGGGGCGGACAATTGCATCACGAGGCTTTGCAGCTCGCGCGGCAACTCGCCGCATCCGACGATCTCGCCGCGCGTTGGGTCGGACGAGACGCGCTTCGCGATCTCCAGAAGAGTCGTCCCACGACGAAGTCGAAAAGTCCCACGACGAAGTCGCGACGTCCTTCGTAGTTGGCGCCGCGCGAATTGAACCCGCTTGCCAGAGACATTCGTTGGCCAGTATATTTGCATTATGGTGCAAATACGCAAGCGAAGGACTTCCAAGCCTCAACGAGTTCCGGCGACACCGCGCGCGGCTGCCGCGTGTTCGCGTCCGGTCGATGGGCTTTTAGACCCTGCGCTCTTCAAAGCGCTCGGTGATCCGACGCGAGTGCAACTTCTGGCGTGTTTGATGAAGTGTGGTCGAGCCTGCCTTGTTGGCGAAGTCGCGGAGTGTTGCTCGGTCGATCTTTCTGTCGTATCGCGGCACTTACAGGCGCTCGCGCGTGAAGGCGTGGTCGAGTCGTCGAAAGCGGGGCGCATGGTGTCGTATCGCGTGTGTTACGCGTCGCTGGCACAGCGCTTTCGCGATCTTGCAACCGCGATCGATGCGTGCGCGCCAATTGAGTTGATATCAAAAACTGCGCGTCGATCGCGCGTTTGCAACCAATCCCAACGCTGCGAAGGAGCTTCATGTGGCTGCTAAACCACTCCGTGTTCTCTTTCTCTGCACCGGGAATAGTTGCCGAAGCCAAATGGCAGAAGGCTTCGCACGCGCGCTGCGCGGTGAACGCGTGGAGGCATACTCAGCGGGTACGAATCCTCATGGGCTCAATCCGCTTGCAGTGCGTGCGATGGCTGAAGTTGGCATCGACATTTCAAAGCATCTGTCGCGGCGTCCAGTAGAAATTGGCGTTGACTTTGATGTTGTGGTCACGGTGTGTGATTCGGCGCATGAATCATGCCCGGTCTTTCTCGGTGCAAGCGTGGTTCATGCGGGATTCGATGATCCGCCGCGTCTGGCGCGCGATGCGAAGAGTGACGACGAGGCGATGCCGCACTATCGCCGTGTGCGCGATGAAATTCGCGCGTTTGTTGAAACATTTCTTGATGCGCTGCTTCTGCCCAATGCGGTCGAGCAGGACGCGGTTCGAGGACAAGTTCGTGAGGGCTACGCGCGCATTGCAGCCACTGGATCGTGGTCATCGTTGACCGAAAGTGCAGGATCTTGCTGCGCCGGCGGCGGTTGCTGCGGTCCGGCGACATTCACGCCCGAACAACTTGCGCAAGCCATCGGCTACAGCTCGGGCGAACTTGCGGTCGTTCCAGATGGCGCGAACATGGGACTTTCCTGCGGGAATCCAACGGCGATTGCAGCGTTACAGCCTGGTGAAACCGTGCTCGATCTTGGCGCTGGTGGTGGCTTCGACTGCTTTATCGCGGGAGCGAAGGTTGGTGCGACTGGTCGCGTCATAGGCGTCGACATGACGCCCGCGATGCTGTCGAAAGCGCGTGCGAACATCGCAGGGTACTCGGCGCAAACTGGTCTCTCGAATGTCGAGTTTCGCCTCGGGGAAATTGAGCATCTTCCTGTCGCCGACGCGACAGTCGATGCGGTGATTTCGAACTGCGTCATCAATCTCTCACCAAACAAAGCGCAGGTGTGGCGCGAGGTTGCGCGCGTTCTCAAGCATGGCGGTCGTGTCGCGATTTCTGATCTCGCGCTCTTGAAACCGTTGCCCGACGCCGTTCGCACAGATCTCGAAGCACTGGTTGGATGTGTGGCCGGTGCGATGCTCGTTGAGGACATGCGCGCACTCGCGCAAGCGGCGGGGCTCGCTGATCTTCGACTTGAAACGAAGTCGAGTTACATCGATGCGATGACCAACTGGGAGGATCCGCTTTATCAGCGCATCGTTGCTGCACTCCCGGCCGGCAGTCGTCTCGGCGAGTATGTCACGAGCCTCGATGTGACGGCGGTGAAGCCGTGAACGCGAAAAACTCCAGAGTCGACGCATGTTCGACCACATGCGTCTCGGAAGCGCCTGCGCGGCTCTCGTTCCTCGATCGCTACCTCACGCTTTGGATTTTTCTTGCGATGGCCATCGGTGTTGCGTTGGGCAGATTCGTCCCCGCGGTGCGCGACCTTGCGGATCGCACGACAGTCGGCACAACAAATGTTCCAATCGCCATTGGGCTTGTATTGATGATGTTTCCGCCGCTTGCGAAGGTGCGCTACGAAGAACTTCCGCGCGTGTTTCGCGACTGGAAAGTGCTTGCGATCTCGCTCATTCAGAATTGGGTTGTTGGCCCGATCCTGATGTTCGTACTCGCGGCGATGTTCTTGTCGGACAAGCCAGAGTTCATGCTCGGCCTCATCATGGTTGGCCTCGCGCGTTGTATCGCGATGGTGCTCGTCTGGAACGATCTCGCAAAGGGGAGCTCGGAATACGCAGCAGGGCTGGTTGCATTCAACAGCATCTTCCAAGTGATTTTCTTCGGGTTGTATGCATGGATCTTTATGACTTGGCTCCCGCCGCTCGTTGGACTTGAAGGCGTTGTCGTCGATGTTTCAATGGCGTCGATCTTCGGCAGCGTGCTGGTCTATCTCGGCATTCCATTTGTTGCTGGGATGACGACACGCACATTGCTGCGGGGCATGAAAGGCGACGATTGGTACACGAATCGATTTCTGCCGCGCATCGCACCGATCACGCTCGTTGCGTTGCTTTTTACGATCGTCGTCATGTTCAGTTTGCAGGGTGAGCGGATCATCAACGCACCGCTCGACATCGTTCGAATTGCGATTCCGCTCGTTCTTTACTTCGCGATCATGTTCTTCGCGTCGTACTTCATGGCGCGACGTGCGGGTGCCGAATACGAACGCGCCGCAACGCTTGCGTTCACGGCGAGCGGCAACAATTTTGAACTGGCAATCGCTGTGGCGATTTCGGTGTTCGGCATTTCATCCGCGACGGCGTTTGCAACGGTGATTGGACCGCTTGTTGAGGTGCCTGCGCTCATTCTGCTTGTCGGTGCGGCGCTTCGGCTTCGTCGACGCGCCTCAGGTGAGACGGAAGGCGGCGCGTAGGCGTGGTGAGTTGATTTTCTGCATGTTCTGATGCATGTTCTGATGCATGTCGTGATGCATCCCGTGATCATGCGACAGCGAAAAACTGGCGTGGGTTGCAACGCACTGGCAGTCGCAATGTTCCCATGGTCGCTGCGTTGATCGCTCGCGGCGTATTCCTGCCCTCGTCGCGCCCACGACCGTGCTATTCTCTCGCCCCTTCCGACGCGTCCCGACGGAAGCACCGGAGCAAAGACATGCAAAGCGCAAGCAAGTGCCCCTTCGCGGGCGGATTCCTCAAGAACACCTCGCAAGGCACCTACACCCGTGATTGGTGGCCGAATCAGTTGGATCTCGCGCCCCTGAAGCGAAACTCCGCGAAGGCCGATCCGATGGGTGCGGGTTTCGATTACGCGAAGGAATTCAACACGCTCGATCTCGACGCGGTGGTCGCAGACCTTCGTGTGCTCATGACTGCTTCGCAACCGTGGTGGCCAGCAGATTACG
>JASGCF010000223.1 GCA_030054275.1 Limnohabitans sp.
AAACTTGTTGATGGACATCAAGCCCGGCTACATGCTCGGTGCGAAGCCACGCCAGCAAGCCATCGGTCACTGCATCGGTATCTTCGCGGGCGCGATTGCATCGACACCACTCTTCTATCTCTTGTTCATGTCGAACAAGGCAGCAGAAACTCCGGTCAAAGACCACATCACTGAAAAGTGGGCTGTGCCAGGCGCCATTCAGTGGGCCGCGATCTCCGATGTCATCGCAGGCATGGGACAGTCGGGCGTCGAGCTGGTGCAGAAGGGTGCTGACGGCATTTCCAAACTGTGGGGCGTGCTGCCAGTCTCGGCTGCATGGGCCATGCTCGCTGGTGCACTCCTTGCGCTTGCCTTTGAGATTGCACGGACTGCAACCAAAGGAAAGTTCCCACTGAGCGCCGTGGGTATTGGCCTTGGCATCGTGCTTCCACCAGAGTCGACGCTTGCTATGTTCGTCGGCGCATGCCTCTTCTCATTCTTCGAAAACAAGTATCACCACAAGATCGGCTCGTTCGGGTGGCGGCTCTGGGTCGATTCGAAGGAAGCCGTGTGCGCCGGTCTGATCGCAGGCTGGGCGCTCTTGGGTGTCGGTGACGGCATCATTGCAGCGTTCGGTGAGCAAATGGGCCTTTATGAAACGGAGGCCGATCGCGAGGCTGCTGAGAAGGCGGCGACAGACGCGGCAGCAAAGAGCGGGCAGGTCCGCGCTGTTGAACTGACACCTGCGGAGTTGCATGCGCAAGAAGTTTTGCGCGGATGAGCGTCGCGACAGTGGCGCCACAAGCAACGCGGAGTCGCTGCTGCGTCCTGCGATCGGGCGTTTGCCTGATTGATGACTTTCGGCATCGTTTCCGATCAATTTCTCGACGACATGCTTGACGAGACTCGACACACTCCTATGCTCCGCGCCTCGACAAGTTGACTCTGATGATTTCAAATCGCACCCCAGCCGCCACGAAGCACACGCATGCGCAGAAGCATATGCATATGCACATGCACATGCAGAAGCATGTCATGCATGCGCACTTGCTGGCAGCGGGTTGTACCTGAACGAATCGAAGAGTCTTACTCGACCTTCAACGCTCTCACCCGACGCCGGCAAACGCCGGCGTCGGTCGCTTTTCGCGGCCCTCTCCGGCGAACTCCGGCAATTTCGAACCAACACGAAAGGACCGATTCCCATGACCGCCTGCAACGCCAGTTTCTCATACATCGTTGAACCTCAGCGCACCTCGCAAGTCAACGATCGCCCGACGCCATGCGTTGGTGAAAGCAATCTCATTCGTCCATGGATCGAACGACTCGCTGCTCGTATCTCCAGCGGTCTCGATGAAGTTGTTCCGTTCACAACGCCTGAAGCCGCCGTACGAGCGATCTCAAGTCGATTTCTGCGCGGGCGTCGGATTGGACGCGCGATCACCCAAGCGTCTCCGTTTGGTTTGTCCACATGCGGAACCGCGGGCGCCAACTGCGAAGTCGATCTGACAGCGTGCACAACACGCGGCGGGTTGCTGCCCACACTCATTTCCTGCGCGCGCGATGTCGATGTCTTGATCGTTGAAACACCACAACGCACCTCAAGCGGCGTGCGCGAACTCTTGACACCGCGCGAACTGCTCGAACTGCGCGCGCGCTCACCGAAGACACTTCTTATCCTCGACCTTGTGAACGAGGATCTTGCCAAAGACCCTCTTACGCAGGCAGCGCTTCTTCTTCCCGGAACGATCGCGCTTCGCGGGTTTGGAGCGCTTTGGGCTGCGGAAGGCGCGAAAGCCGTCGCGGACACTGCGTTCGTCTTCGGCGCTCCACCGTTGGTATCGACGCTTGCTCGCGACTCGATTTCGCTTGATCTTCTTGCGCAAGTTGTTGCCGACTTTGACTCCTCAGACATCGATCGACGCGTGCAGTGTGCCGCGCGTCTCCTTCGTGAGCGGTATACTGTGAGCCCATCGCGGGTGTAGCTCAGTTGGTAGAGCGTCAGCTTCCCAAGCTGAATGTCGCGGGTTCGAGTCCCGTCTCCCGCTTGCGTTTGGCCGTCGTGGCTGGCGTTTTGCGTGGTTGAGCGCGGATGACGCCAAAGGTCGCCGCCGCAGCGGCGACCGCGATCATGACCACTCCTTCGTAATTTTTCCGCTCGCAAATGTGCCATGACATGCGGGGTTGTCGAAATTTGGGTTTACATTTCGGGTCGTTGAGGACGCTCCACTCCCCTTCGAGACCCATCATGCACGCAGCCAACAACCCACGATTCCGCTCATCCACGCTCATCGCAACGCTCGCACTTGGTGGCGCTGCCATGCTGCTCGGCCAAGTTTCCGCACGCGCCGGCGGCGACGGCAGCAAGGGCGGCGATGGTGGCGTTGCTGGCGGCTCGACCGATTGTGCTTCGGCCGTCGCGGCCGTTCTCGGCGACAACGCTTTCGACACCACCTCCGCGACAGCTTCGGCTGCGATTCCAGCCGGCGGCAGTTGCTCAGCCCACACGATTTACAAGGCAAACTACTTCACCTTCGTCGCGCCGACGACCGGGAGTTTCCTCTTCTCGCTTTGCGGAGCATCAAGTTGGGATACGCGGATTGCGATCTTGACGGGTTGCCCCGGATCCGGCACTGCGATCGCATGCGATGACGATGGATGTAGTTTGCAAAGCTCGACCACCGCAGCGCTCACTGCCGGCACAACCTACAAAATCGTGGTCGGTGGCTACGGCAGTTCGAATGGCGGCTCAGGAGTACTCACCATCAGCGACGCTGGCTCGGGTGGAGGCGGTGGCGGCGGCGGAACGGGTCCCGATGTCATCGTCGGCGCCATCCCCGATATCTCAAAGTACGGCGGCGTCACAAGCGGCGGCCAAACCATTATGGCGTACGCGATCGGAACAACGAGTTGCAATATTGGGACAGCCCAACTCGAGTGGTTCGCATCACCCGACAACCGGCACCCCTTCATTCCGCAGAACATGTACCGGCACAAGAACGGTCGGCTCGAGCAGATCGGGATGTCGTGGGGCAAGCACGGTTTCACAGCACTGCAAGGAACCCTGTGCGGGTCGTGCCAAGCGTCGAGTAGCGGAAATTTCCTTGGAATCGGCTGCTCCGATCCATACAGCGCTGGCTTGAACGGCAGCCAAAGCGGACTCGGTACGCGCAAAGAGGTCAACGCAGCGACTGGCATTTTCCCAGGCACCTACAACGCTGGCATGCCAACTGCTCCGGCCACCATCGGTCGTCGATTGCAGGTCAATGGGAACGATTTGAACCCGTCGCTGAACGCTGGTGCGACCTACCTCGTCGAGGCGCAGTACATCCACGGACAAGACGCTGCATCCGGCAACGATGACAACAACGCTTCATGGCGCCCGTTCACCGTGGGCTCACTCTCGTCGGGTGCGTACACGCTCAATTTGACAGGCGCGACGGTACAGCAGCGCGCCGCCATTGAGGCGTGGCCAACCTTCAATCCAGATGTGCAACTTGAGTATGTCGATGTTCCAAGCGATGGTCGGTTTATCGTTGGCCACACGGTGAAGGACAACGGCAACGGCACATGGCGCTACGAGTACGCCGTGTTCAATATGAACTCGGACCGCGCGGCTGGTTCATTCTCGATGCCGCTTCCAGCCGGCGTCACAGTCACCAACATTGGCTTCAAGGACATCTTCTACCACTCGGGCGATCCGTACGACGGCACCGATTGGAGTGTGTCGACTTCTGGCGGCGCCATTCGCTGGTCGACTGCTGCGTACGCGACCAACGCCAACGCAAACGCGCTTCGATTCGCCACGATGTACAACTTCTGGTTCGACGCCACCTCTGCGCCCGCGGATGCGACAGCAACTCTTGGTTTGTTCAAGCCAGCTGGCGCTGGTCAACCTTCCACCGCCGAGTGCACCCTGCGCGCACCCTCGTCCGCCGGCGATCCGTTTGACCTTGACGGCGACGGAAGCGTTGGCGCGGCCGATCTTGCCATCCTTCTTGGGAGCTGGGGGACAGCAGGCGCAGGCGACTTTGATGGCAACGGCATCGTTGACGCTGCAGATCTGTCGTCCCTCCTTGGAAACTGGGGCTGAGTCGCTACACGCGGCGCATAACCGTCCAAGTTTCAGCGGCCGTTCGTTGCGAACTGCTGGGGTTGCTCTGAGCCGCTCGAGAACGACTTGTGCTTGGGTCAATCGGATGTACCTTCCTCTACCTTGCGGTCGCAGAGCACCGCAGACCACAGAAGTTTCTGGAGACCCGCCCACTGAGACTCGCCAATTTGGCACCTTCAACGATTGAACACCTTCAACGATTGAAAACCTTTAAGGATTTGAGGATCACATGAAGACCGTACTCACGCTTTCGTCACTTTCGCTTGGCGTTGCAGCAGTGCTGCTTGGACAATTCAGCGCAACGGCGGGTGAAAAGGGTGGAGGCGCTGGCGACGGCGGCGCTGCAGCGGCTGGCGCGGATGTGATCGTCGGATCGATTCCGAATGTGTCGAAGTATGGCTCGGTTGTGGTCGGCGGCGAGACCATCATGGCCTACGCGATCGGCACCACCAGTTGCAACATCGGCACCGCGCAACTGGAGTGGTTTGCATCTCCCGACAATCGACACCCGTTCATCCCGATGAATGCGTTCCGCTACAAGAATGGGCGCTTCGAGCAGATTGGACTTTCGTGGGGTAAGCACGGATTCACGGCGTTGCAGCAGACGCTGTGCGGCTCTTGCCAAGCGTCGAGCACGGGCAATTACCTCGGCATTGGCTGCTCTGACCCTTACTCATCAAGCCTCAATGGTGGCCAGAGCGGGCTTGGCGCTCGACACGAAGTCAATGCTGCGACAGGCGTTTTCCCAGGCACCTACAACTCGGGGATGCCATCTGCGCCGACCACGATTGGACGCCGGTTGCAGATCAACGGTAATGATTTGAATCCATCGCTCAATACGGGCGCGACCTATTACTTTGAAGCGCAGTACATCCATCAACAGGATGCGACTGCTGGCAACAAGAACAACAACGCATCGCACATCAAGTTCACCGTGGGCTCACTCGCGTCTGGCGCGTACACGCTCGCGCTCTCTGGACCAACCGTGCAGTTGAAGCCAGCCATTGAAGCGTGGCCAAGCGTCGATCCAAACGCGTCGATTACCACGATGGATGTTCCAAACGATGGTCGCTTCTATGCGGGCGTGAGCGTGCGTTCGAACGGGAACGGCACTTGGCGCTACGAGTACGCGGTACACAACCTGAACAGCGATCGTTCGGGTCGTTCGTTCTCGGTGCCGATCCCAGCTGGCGTGACTGTCACGAATGTTGGCTTCAAGGACATCAACTACCACTCCGGCGATCCATTTGCAGCGACCGACTGGACCTCAAGTGTCTCGGGTGGCGCAGTCACTTGGACCGGCGGTACCTACTCAACCAGCACCACCTCGAACGCACTGCGTTTCGCAACCATGTACAACTTCTGGTTCGATGCGAGCACAGCACCAGCCGCGTCGACCGTCACGCTCGGCCTGTTCAAGCCGGGCCCGACCGGCGCGCCCAACTCTGTGTCGGCAACTTTGAAGGGTCCATCGGCTGCCGCGGTGCCGGGTGACCTGGACGGCGACGGCCTTGTGAACGGAACGGACCTCGCGATCCTCCTTGGAAACTGGGGTGGAACGGGTGCTGGCGATGTCAACGGCGATGGCGTCGTGGACGCCAACGACCTTGGTGCCCTTCTCTCCTACTGGA
>JASGCF010000224.1 GCA_030054275.1 Limnohabitans sp.
CTGATCGCGCGACTCGCGAAGCTGTTTCGCTCCGATCATTTATGCGCGGTTTGAGCTCACTTGCCTTCGAATCCACGCAAGTACACCGGATCAGTTTGTGTGAGGTCGAACAACTCAGAGATTGGGCACTCGGCGCCGCGGCGAACGGCTTCGAGTTGTTCGACAGTGACGGCTTTCGCGCGGAACAGAGCATCCAGTGCTTCGACATCGGCTGGATCTACAGTCCGCGCGCGCGCCTCTTCGACCGACTCTCGGAGTTCAGGAATAGGACGCGCGAGTTCCGCTCGCGCCTTCGCCAACACTTCCGCCGTGACGACCGGCGCGGGCCCACCGAAGAGATCGGCAAGTCGCGTATTGTCACCATCGCGTGCCGCCTGCGCGAATGCGTATTCAAGTGCGACCAACGCGATGACCGCGCGCGCACGCGCCTGCCCGACGAAGTTCGTCGAGAGCGATGGGTGCAGCGCGAATCCCGGAATGCCGTCACGCGCCATCTTCCGACGGTATGGGTCGAAAACCTCTTCTCGCGATCCTTGATCGACATCCACCCGGACCAACTTCGCAAGCGACCTGATTGCGCGCAAACGCTCGGTGAGATCTGGTGATGAGGCAAGTTGTTCCGCCGCGAGGGCCGCGAGGTGATAGGGACCGAGTCCATCGGCCGCTGCCATACGTTCGGCAAGCGTGGCTGGAATCTCGCCCGAGGCAACTCCACGCACGACCCTCTCAAATGCGGCAGGTTCTGCATTTCGACGCTTGTTGACCGCAGCGACTTCCCCCTGCAGACCCGCCCATGCGAAGTAGTCCGTTGAATCGGGAAGTAGCTTGCCAGAAGAATCAAACATGTCATCGGAGCTCGATGGTTGGAGGTAGCCTCCGCTCTCTCGCAGAATCCACTCGTGCAACAGGTTCTTTTCGATACCGCTTTTTGCCGCACGCCGCGCGATCCAACTGCGGAAGAGTTCGTCGGTCGGAAGTTTGTCCAATCGCTCGAAGCCCTGGCGAAGCGCCTCATGACGCTGTGCGAAATCGCGCGCAAAGAGCCTCGCGTGATTCGCATGAAGCACGCCCGCGATGCCGCTTCCCGAGAGGGCGATCGCGCAAACGCCGACCAAGACACCTCGGAACTTGCGAAGCGGCTCACTTCCGTTGACAACGATCTTCCGCCCCATCCAAAGGACAAGCAGAAGCGCCGCGACGACCGTCGTGATCAACATCCACATCGGCATCGCGTCAGCTCGGAAGGACGCGGCGTCCTTCAAGAACGTCCCCACGGGAATCCCCTCGAGATCGTCATTGAGTTCGGCATCGCACCCGGTCCATGCGAAGACACCCCTATAGATTGGCATTCGAATCAACGCCGCAACGGACCATGCGAGTGCTGCGATCGCGCCAGCGAAGGCCGCGCCCAGGATCGCTGCCGACGGGACGCCGCGAACGACGACGGCGCCAGCGGCACCAGCGAGCCACGCGAGCGCGGCGAGGGACATCGCGTTCGAGATGTCGTCACTCTTCACCGCAAAGGATGGCGCGCGCAGGAGCCCGGCGAGCACGAACGGCACGAGTCCGACGACGACTGCAGCCGCGAGCTTCGACATCCAGCGCGTGGCGCAACCGATTGGAAGCGTCGAGAAGAAGGAACCCGCGCCCCGGCTACGGTCGCCTTGAAGGATCATCGGTGCGCAAAGAAACGGCATGAGCGCGCCGATGATGATCGCAATGAACGCTACTGGGTCGAGGCGATCGAAGAGATCGTCGCGTTGGGTGTAGCCAAACCAACGCAGCGCTGAAGTGCCCAGCAATGGAAGCACCGCGACAGCCAATGCTGCGAGTAGAACGAGCGCAGTCACTGTTGCGGCGATCGGACGAACAAGCGCGAGGTCCTTCAGGAAGAGCGTGGCGAAAGTCGACGAACTACGGGACGACGAGTTGGATGACGATTGCCCGCTGGGCGAATGGTCGTGATTTGCTGCCTGCGGAGCGAGAGTGCTCATGACTTCACCTCCAGTGCGCGGAGTCGATCCGCGCATGCTTCATGGATCGTGAGATCGACGCGACTGACGCGCGCGTCTGGTGCGATCTTGCGGATAGCCTCTTCGACGGCGCGCGCATCGCCATCAAAGGTCACGGTGAGTTGAGACGTTGCACCCACCTCTGTGCTGCGTGTCATGAAGACGCCAGCTTCAGGTGAGAACTTGCATGATGCGTTGAGTCGAGTTCCATCGTTCGCGCCATGCACCACGATGCGTTTGGTGCGCTCCACGAGGTCGTCAGTCGCGATGGACGTGTGGGCCCGTCCCCTTTCGATGAAGACCACGCGATCAACGAGGCGGGCGAGGTCGCCAGGTTGATGTGTCGCGAGGATGACGGTCGTGCCATCGCGTGCGCGCATCCGAGCGAGCACTTCCAGAACGCTGTCGTGCGTGATGGCATCGACACCGAGCAATGGCTCGTCGAGCAAGACGAGACTGGGACGATGCGCGAGTCCGAGGACGAACGCAAGCCGCGCTTGCATGCCGCGCGAGAGAGACCGCACGGACTTCGAACGGTCCAGTGCGAGGAGTGCGAGAAGTTCATTCGTCCAAGTCTGATCAAACCGCGGCTGGCATCGTGCGGCGAAGTCGAGTGCGCGACCGACCGTCATCCAGTCGTAGATCGAGAGCGTGTCGGGGACGTAGCCCGTGCGAGCGAGCAGACCGCCCCGATCGAGACGCGGGGTGAACTCGATTGTGCCGGCATCGAGTGATCCAATCCCCAGTATTGCACGGAACAGCGTGCTCTTGCCGGCGCCATTTCGTCCGACGAGCCCAACGCATTCGCCTGGCTCGACCGTGAGATTGAAGCCGTCGAGTGCTCGAACGTGTCCAAAGCGCGTCACGAGGCCACGGCATGCGACGCCGATTGCCTCGCCGACACCCTGATCTGAACGCGGTGAGGTGATCTTCGATGGTGACAAGGAATGGGTCGTATCCATGTTGGTTGACACGTTCATGAATGGCCTCCCTGTTGAGCTTCGCCGACGGTTGGACCAACGAGTCTTTGGTTGTCCGCGGCACTCTTGAGTGCGCGGCGCGCAAGAAGTTCGAAACGTTCCTGGGTGAGCCCTGCCGCGAACGCGACGCGCGCCGCTTCACCGAGATGTGCGAGCACGGCCTCATCCCCTGATGCACGCGCTTGCACGCGGGTTCCCGCGCGCACCACCATGCCCCGTCCGCGTTCACTCTCGATGAGTCCATCGCGTTCTACCTCCGCGACCGCCTTCTGCACGGTGTTTGGATTGACACCGAGCTCTTCCGCGAGTGTGCGTACGCTTGGGATGAGTTCGCCTGGCGCGTAGGTCCCGCGCGCGATTGAAGCGCGCAGTCCGTCTGCGATCTGTCGAAAGATCGGAACTGGAGCGTTGGGATTGACGAGAAAGGGAAGCGGCATGGATATCTTGCTTTCCGAAATCGACTAAGACCGAGCGAACGCAAGCGCACGCGGCGACGCTACACAAGTTCATTCCGGCGACTTCGGTGGAGCCTTGACCGCTGGCTGTACGATGGTGACACCGCGATTGATGTGTACACCCGGTCGATTGACGACTTGGCGCGACGCCGCATTCGTCGCCTCGTTGCCAAGAATGTCCCGTCCCTCAACACCGTTGGTTGTGAGGATGTGAAAACTCGTGTTGACGAATTCGTCGAAGGCTTGGCCACCGTAGTACCCCTTGTTTCCAAGTGGCGTTTCGCGCGACCAAAGGCCGCCTGCCTTCCTGTCATCGCGCATGGCGCGTTCACAACGAACGCCTTCGACATGACCATCGAAGAAGAGCGTCAGTGGCTCAGAAGCAACACCTTGATTGAAGGTCCACGGTGCGCCGCACATGAAGTCGTTGGTCGCACGGTCTGGGCGATTCTGCAGCCAGTTGTGCTCGATCATTCGCGTCTTGAGTGATGGGTACCGACATTGCCCAACACTCGGCGCACGATAGGCGTTGGGCTGTTTGATGCGGATGTCCCACGCAGGCGGCTCGATGCCATCCGCCTTCGCCGCAAAGACAGCTGCATCAAAGAGCGCCGCTGGTGAGAAGCAATACGAACTTTCGACCGGCTCACCACCTGGGTACTCAAAGGCACTCTCGAAGTGTGGTTTGGCTTTCTCTAGTGCGACCTCATCCTTCGGCGCATAGAGAGTTGGGTCGTAGACGCGACCATTGATGTAGTCGTGAAATGCTTTGACATTCGGAAGCCGGAACGAACCGTAAGCACCATTGTCCACAAAGGCGAGCGGCAGATACACGGTCCAGTTCCCGATCGATCCGCTGGGATACCGATCACCACACTTGCCACCCGCCAAGAAGTAACCCCACATGCCGGTATCGCTCCAACCAAGTAGCATCGGAGGCGGACACGCGATGGTCTCGAGGTATTGAGCACCATCACCTCCAACTTTGCCAACATCATCGGGGGTCGTCGTGAACTGTCGATCACTCCAGTCGGACGAGTAGGTTTCGTTTGCGGCGGCAAGGTTCCGAAGGTTCGCAGCCGAGTTCGCCACAAGCGCTGCGTCATCCACCGATGACAACATTGGTACCGCTGCGACCGACACAACACCCACCACCGCCGCGGTACACAAGACTTCCAACATGGTCACACCACGGAATAGAGGCTGTTTGAACTGCGCCCAACGAGTCTGGTTCTTTCGGTGCATATGCATCTCCTTTGCCAAAGTCGGTAGCCCCGCCAACCATGCCAAGCAACCATCTTGGTGTACTAGCGTACTAGTACACTAAACGCACGGCGTGGCGAGAGGTTTCAGGAGATTTCAGAAATTTTTTGAACAGGCGACGAGACACGCCGGAGAGATGCTGGGATGTCGCGACGCACAAAGACATGCAAAGACATAGAAAGACATAGAAAGACGCCGCTCGGTCGAGCGGCGTCTTGGAGATTGCGCAATCCTCAGAATGCGACGGTCGTCAGAAGGTCCACGCAGACATCGGCTACATGCCCGCGTCTGAAATCTCGCGTTGAAGACTTCGTATAGGAGTTGTCGCGTTCGATCTCGGGCGCGAACTCTCGCCGCAACGGCAATGCCGCCACCCGAACTCACATCGCGAATGGGATGTCGTCTTCTTGGATGCCGGAATGTCCAGAACTGTGTCCGCCGCGGCCACCGCCGCCGCCACCACCAGACGATCGAGACGGCGCATATCCGCCGCCAGACTCTTCGCGTGAGTACTCGCCACCGCCGCCGCCGCCCCCTCCACCACCGCCGCGACCTTCAACGAACTGGAAATCCTCGATCATGACGCGCATCTTGGAGCGCTTCTGACCGTCCTTGTCTTCCCATGTATCGAGCTTCAGACGACCTTCGATAAAGATCGGCTTACCCTTCGAGAAGTACTTGGCAATCACATCGGCGCGCGGCCCCCAACATTCGCAGTCGACATAGGTCACCTCTTCGCGATCTTGACCGTCCTTCGTCTTGTACTTGCGATTCACCGCAATCGATATGTCTGCGACGGTCTGACCACCCGAAGTGCTCTTCGTTTGCACATCGCGGGTGAGATTTCCCATGAGAAGGACCTTGTTGTAACTCGGCATCTTTCTTTCCTTCCGGCTTTGCCGGCATTGGAGGTTTTGCCGCCTTCGCGGCACTCCGCGGCGCATCTTTTCGCACCCGCATGGACTTGATATTTCAAGCACCCGACATCTGAAAACCCG
>JASGCF010000225.1 GCA_030054275.1 Limnohabitans sp.
TGCCTTGCCAAACAACACTTGTCCAGGATCCGCTTTCGCGCGAGCAGAAACTTCGTCGGGGTTTTCGGCAGTTTTCCGCAACGCTTCCACAAGTTGGCGGAGTGCTCTCGACTCGCGCTGCAAGAACTCGGTCCCTGGTGCTCCGACCAAGCGATACTCGTCGACCGTCGGCTTGAGTTCCTCGGACGCAGTGTCGAGGTTGGCGAGGATGCGTGCGACTTTGTCGCTTCCAACCATCTGATCGATGCGGTCAGCAGCGTCACGCGCAGACTTCAGCAATACAGGAATCTGCGCGAGACCTTCCTTCAAACCTGTCGCACTTCCTTCAAAGGCGCCCTTCAGTTCATCGCTCACCGCTTGCACATTCGCAAGCGTGGCCTTGATTGCCGGATCCGACAGAATCGACTGGATTTGCCGATTCGATTCGCGCAGTTCATCGACCAATGCGTCTGCGTCCTTCATGGCGGGCGTCACTTGGCGATTCACAAGATTGTCGATGTCTTGAATCGCGGTTTGCACGCTCGACCCGATCGACGAGAAATCAACATGCGAAAGATTTGCTGCGATCAATTGCACACGATCAATCAATTGATCAAGCCGACTTGGCGCACTCGGGATGTATGCGTATGCCGGCGTGAAGTTTGGCTTCACAGGCGGAAACTGCGACGGATCATTGAGATCAAGATCGACAAACAAACCACCCGTCAATCCTGCGGTGGTGAGTCGAGCGCGTAATCCCTGCGTCACACCGTCTTCCACATTTTTGCCAAACAACTCGGTGCTATCTGGCCCAAACACATCAAGCCGCACCTTCATACGAATGACCACGGGGCTTGCAAAGTCAAAGTACTCACCCATGCCGCCATTTTCGGGATACCAACGATCCGCAAAACTAATCGCAGTGACTTCACCAATCGGAACACCGCGATATTTGACAGGGCTTCCCACCTGCAAGCCGTTCACAGAGTCGGTTGTCGAGGTTTCGACGATTTCGGTGTTCTTAAAGAGCGATCCGGAACCGATTGCAATGACGCCACCGAGTACAAGCGATGTCGAGACGATGACAAAGATGCCAACGCGAAACTCTTTCGACGCGCTCATGCGATGCTCCGTATAGATGTGATCAAAGTGTGTGAATCGTGTGCGCGGTGCATGGGATTGGAGAGTCGTTTGCTTTGCATGCTGCAGTGTGTGCAGGAATGCTCGCGGATTAGGTTTCTGCGGTCGGAACGCGATTGAGAAAGTCGCGAACCCACTGGTCGGGCGAGTGATCGCGTAACTCGGCTGGTGCACCAAGCGCAACCAACTTCTTTCGTGCGCCGTCGAGCATCGCAAAGCGATGACCAATGGCAAAGATGCTCGCGAGTTCGTGTGAGATGATGACGAATGTCGTACCGAGCATGCGATTCAACGCGACAATCAATGCGTCGAGGTCGGCACTGGTCACTGGATCGAGCCCAGCACTCGGTTCATCGAGAAAAATGATGGGTGGATCAAGTGCAAGCGCGCGCGCGATCGCAGCGCGTTTTTGCATTCCACCAGAGATTTCGCTGGGATCTTTGTGTGCATGCGCGCCGAGTCCAACAAGTCCAAGTTTCGCGCGCGCGATGTCATCCATCGCGCGATCATCGAGATCCGTGAACTCTTCAAGCGGCAGACGCACATTCTCAAGCAGTGACTTTCCGCCGAACAGCGCACCGAGTTGATACATCACGCCAAACTTTCGACGCACTCGTTGAATGTCTTCTTCAGAGGCTTTGGCGAGATCAACTCCCGCAATCTCAATCGAACCAGCAAGTGGCTTGCGAAGCGCTGTCATACAGGAGAGCAGTGTGGTTTTACCGCAGCCAGACCCACCACCAACGAACATGATTTCACCCGATCGAATCTCAAGATCGATGCCTTCAACGATCGGCTTGTCATAACCGATCGAAACACCGCGCAGTGCAATCGCAACCGCTTGTTGACCTGCGTTGGGAGTTGTCGCTGTTGCAGTTTGCACCACTCGCCGATTCCCCTTTGTTTAGATACCAAGCGCGTAGAAGAAACTGCCCAAAATCGCGTCTGCGACAACGATCGAGACGATGCCCGCAACGACGGCACGCGTGGTGCTCAGACCAACAGCACCTGGCCCCTGCCCTGTTCGTAATCCAGCGAGACATCCAATCGCACCAACAAGAAGCGCGAACACTGCAGCTTTCGCCAAGCCTTGCAAGAAGCCACCGATCGTAAGGGCTTGGCGCACTTCGTCGATGTACTGCGCAAGCGTGAATCCCTCTGGCCCAAGGATGAGGTAGCCACCAGCGACACCCAGAATTGTTGCGTACACCGACAGAAGCGGCGTCACCAACACCACGGCGAGAATGCGCGGAATCACAAGAAATCGCACTGGATCGATGCCGAAGGTACGCAGTGCGTCAAGTTCTTGCGTCACCTTCATCGTGCCGATTTCTGCGGCAAAAGCGCTTCCGGAGCGTCCCGCGAGAATGATGGCTGTAATCAGCGGCCCAAGTTCGCGCACAACCGAGATCGCTACGACATCTGCGACCTGCAACTTCGCGCCGTACTTTGCCATCGGGTCAAAGGTTTGGAACGCGATGATGGTTCCGATGAGAAGCCCAAGCAGCGAAACGACGGGAACAGCGTCGGTACCGTGACGAGCCATTCCACCGATCGTGTCGCGGACGCGAAGAAGTCGCGGTCGCATCGCAACATGCGCAGCCACGATGGAGAGTTCGCCGATGAATCGCACGAGGTCGTATAGATCGTGCGCGATGAAGAGCGATGCGCGCCCAACTTCGCGCACCAATCCAAGTGGCAACGCCGCTGGCACAGGTTCCTGTCCACGCAGCGCAAGATCAACCAACAGTTTGCGATCGCCGTCGATGCCCGTGACGGAGAATGTCGTTCCGGAGGACTTCGCCAAGCGGAACAAGAACACTGCAATCGAAACGCCAGACGCGTCGAGTTCATGGCACTGCGCCAGATTGAGTTCAACGGCACTGCTTCCGCCATTCGGGAGGGCTTTGACAAGCGACTCGCGCGCTGCGCCAACTGTTTCTGTCGTGAGTGCGCCCTGCACAGAGACGCGCATCATGCCGTTCGATGTGTCGACACGCACCGCGGTTGCATGAGACATGTTGCGAACTTCGCCTGCGAAACTCGATGCATTCCCGTCATTTCGTGCACTCATCGCGTACGACCTTGCCCAACGCTCGGCGCGCCGCGTTGTTGATAGATCGCTTCCGCTTGCGGGAGAAGCGCCTCAAGTCGCGCCGCGCGCCGTGCATCGCTTGGGTGCGTTGAGAGGAACTCCGGAGTTCCACTGCCGCCGTTTGCAGCCATTTTCTGCCAAAAACTCAGCGCAGCGCGCGGGTTGTATCCAGCATCTGCGGCGATCATCAACCCAATGTGATCTGCTTCGCTTTCTTCACTTCGACTGAACGCTGTCTCGCCGAGCGCGCCATACGCGGTCGCCGTTGCATCCACGATCACAGGCGACAATTCACCGCTCGCGGAGGCAACACCGAAGACAACCTGCGTTGCCATGCTGCGCGAAATGCGCTCTGCCCCGTGACGCGCGATCGCATGCGCAGCTTCGTGTCCCATCACAATCGCCAATTCATCGTCGGTGGTCGCGAGTCGAAGTAGGCCGATGTTCACAGCACTTTTGCCGCCAGGCAGCATCCACGCGTTCACTTCGGCTGTATCGACCACCACGAATTGCCATCCGAAACCAGCGACCGCATCGGGATAGCGTCGTTCAGACGCAAGCGCGATCCGACGGCCCACCGATTGGACGCGTTCAAAGTCCGGCCCGGCGGTCACCAACTTCGCGCCGGCAAGCGCCTCCCCATACGCCTCGCGACCCAACTCAATCTCGGTTTCACTCGAAAGGAGATTGAACTGAGAACGCCCCGTTTCCGGCACGGTGCCACACGCCGAGAGCGCCGAGAGCGCCAGACCAAGCCAGACCGCAAGAAGCGGCATGGCAACGCGGCATGGTTCAGGGCGTCGATTGGCATCATTCGACATGAGCGGCACTCCTCCACGGACACATCGACCGACTCCGCGGTCGCGCTCGATATCGGCCACCACATCATCCGGCCATCACAGATATCGCGGGCGCGGTAGGCTTCCCTCATGCTCCGTACAAGCCCTCTCCGTCGTCGCGGCAACTGCGCATTCCAGATCCTGCTTGCCCTCGCTGTCATCGCCGCACTGCTTGCTGTCGGCGGCGTCGTGAGCATGCTCACATCGGGTGCTGGCGATGCCGTCACCGTCCTTGAGACCGAGATCAAGACGATCGCGCAGAACTCTCAGTCCTTCGAAGCGCCAGGCACAGCGACTGTCGAACTGGCCGAGGGCGGAGCAATGCTTGCGCTCCATCCGGACGGCATGGTCGGCGACAAGAAGATTGGTGTTCCGCCAGCCAATGTCAGTTACAACTTCACGATCACCGACGCCGATGGCAACGCCGTCAAATTCGAGGCGAACAACGCGCCGCGTAATCCACAGGCACCGTTCGAAATGTTCGGCTTCTTCCAAGCGAAGAAGGCTGGGGCGTACACCATCGAGGCAAAGACTTCCGACGGCAGCGATACCAAAGCAGCGATTATGGTTGCAGCCGCGGATGAGGCCACAGCGCAACGCCTTGCGAATGCGGGCTTGGCGCTTGTGAAGGGCGTCGGTGGAGGATGTCTTGCAGTTTGCGGTTGCCTTGCGGCGATCGCCCTTGCAATTCCAGCCTTCTTCGTTCGCAAGAAGGCGAAGGCCGCAGCGCACGACACGCTGCCGCCCGTTGGCTGAGCCCTTCAGCGGCCCGACACTTCTCAGTACGACGGGTCATACACCTTGGCGCGCACAAACGCGCGGATATCTTTCGGCTGTTCAACCCGCGCAAGTCCGCGCGCGAAGATCAACTCGGCGACATCCACCGCAACTTCGACAGCAGACTCATGAATACGCTGCAGCGGCGGATAGATCAGCCCAACAGAAAGTTCCGCATCGGTCGTCCGCGATGCAAGAGACTCGGCGGCGCGCAAGAACATCTCGTCGGTCACACGCGACGCTTCGCATGCGTACACCGCAAGTCCCACGGCGGGATAGATGTACACATTGTTTCCTTGGCCTGGGATCAGCACACGAGCACCCAGTTCCACAGGCGGGAAGGGTGATCCCGCGGCAAAGATCGCCTCACCATTGGTCCATGTCCACGCTTGCTCCGCGGTGCACTCTGCTTTCGAGGTTGGATTGGAATACGGGAAAATCACAGGTCGCCGACAGTACACGCGCATCGCCTCGACGACATCTTTCGTGAATGTCTGCGGTTGCGTACTGGTACCAACGAGCACCGTTGGCCGTACCGCCCTCACGGCATCAAGGAGCGTTGGCTCCAACCGACCTTCGCGTACAAACTCGCGCTGATGCGGCTGAATTCCTGGGTTGTCGCGCACGACAAGCCCTTTGGAGTTCATCAACCAAATGCGTGCACGCGCTTCCGCATCCGCCACACCGCGAGATCTCATCGCTTGCACGACAAGATCTGCGATTCCCGTCGCAGCACTGCCAGCACCAAAGAAGAGGTAGCGGTGATCTTCAAGATTGTTTCCAAGTGCTCGGCATGCGGCGAACAATCCAGCAACCGCAATCGATGCGGTTCCCTGAATGTCATCGTTGAAGCACGAGACTCGATCGCGATAGCGCG
>JASGCF010000226.1 GCA_030054275.1 Limnohabitans sp.
GTCGCAGGGTTCGTGGGAGAATTGAGGTGACTTTACAAAGGGTGTCGGGGCGAAGCCGGTACCGAAGCCAGCTTCCCCAAGAGGCGAAAGGCCGAAGCATGTCCGGAAATCGGCCGGATCTGCCGAATCTGCCGAAGAGCGGGCTCTGGGAGTTGGCCGGGTTCCGCAACGACAGCAGGGGCTTTACGCAGGCGAGAAGCGGGGCGTCAGCTGCGGGGTGTCAGCCGCGGGCGTCAGCTGCGGGGTGTGGGCACTGCCTCGACACGGAGATCGGGGCCGAGTTCCGATCGTAGGGTGCGTTCAATGCCGTGATGCAGGGTCTGGCCGGCGCTTGGGCAACCAACGCACGCACCGAGCAGCCGGATCTGCACCAAACCGCTTGGATCTGCAGTAACCAATTCGATGTCGCCCCCGTCTTCCTGAATGGCGGGTCGTATGAGCGAGAGCAACCGCTCGACCCGCTGGGTGAACAGAGCCGCCTCTGTCGATACGGCCGCGTTCGCGACGGGCGTCGCCTCGGGACGCGGATGGTTGTTGTGCGAAGTCGCCACGATCCTCCGATGATACGGTCCACCAAGTGGGGCATGCAATGCAGGCAGGATCTGTTCCGAGGAGTTGAATAGTGACAGGCACAACATGGACAGAAGTCTGGCGAACCGCGCCAACGCGAATCGGGCATGCCCTCCTCGCCGGAGTACTTGTTTCCGTCGCCTCGATGGTCGCTTCGTGCCGCGGCGGCCCTGAGAGCGTCCAGAACCCCGCAGAGGTGCTGAGCCGCTCTGGGCTTGCGCGCGAGCGGTACTTCGACGCGATCGACGCAGCGCGGTTGCGCGGCGTCGATGAAGCGACGAAAGCCGCGCTGCGGCGCATGGTGGCAGCGCAGGGGTACGCCCTCGATGTACGCGAACAAGCCTTTGCGTTGCTGCTTGAGACGGATCGCGCAGCGCTTGTCGAGGCGCTTGAGAACAGTTTGCCTCGACAAGGTGATGTAGCGTGGCGCGGGCGCGCCTGTGAACTCATCGGCGAAGCTCGGTTGCAGGAGTTGATTCCCACGCTCATTCGTTCATGGGCCAATCCAGCGCCAGGACTTGAAGGGAAGAGTTTCAACGAAAAGGGCGAGCGGCCAGAGCGAATGGCGATCGCTGCAATCGTTGGTGACGACCAGTTGGAAGCCGTGATCTTGCGCACCATGCGCGAGTCAAGCCCCGTCACACAAGCGAACTTGCGCGCGCGATGTTGGGAACTCTTGATGAAGAATGGCGCGCAGGATCGGCTGCGTGCGTTGCTTCAGGATCCCGAGGCGACAAAGGGCGATGCCATGCTGATCGACCTTGGGCGTATCGCTCGAGATCTTGGCGTTCTTCCCGTGACTCGCGAAGAAATTCTCTGGTCTCGTGAACTGTGTGAGTCCAAACGCGATGGATTTATGGAGGCGGCGAAACGCGCATTGGCGCAGATGCCAGAAGCGCGACGATCCTCACTTGAAATACGCGGTATTCCTATCGCAGTTGCTGTGGCAGCGCGGCGGCCTGAACTCTTGGCAGCATCGGACGACGCCATGTACGAAGAGATTGCCGCTCGCATCAAGGCGCGACGCAAAGCATCTCCCGATTTCACTGGGTATGGCAGCGGATATGGCGAAATTCTCTATCAGCACCGAGAAAAACTCGTCTGGGCAGATCGTGCTGCGATGTTGTTGGCGCTTGATCTCTTTCAAGAAGAAGCGTTGCTTCGGCACTTGTTCGAGCAAGCGGACCGTGATCGCGAAGATCGATCGACTGAGTATGGCGGAGTCATTGCACTCGATGCGCGTACCAATCGCGGTGCATTGCTTGAATTCGTTCCGCGATCCAAGGCGAGCGATGTGCGTTATGAAAGTCCACAAGCGCTGTTCGATGCGTTGTACACAGCACCGTTTCACTATCACAACCACACGCAAAAGTACGACAACAGCGATTACGCCGGACCGCACCTTGGTGACTTTCAATTTGCGGACAGCACGCGTTGCAACGGTCTTGTGTTCACCTTCCTCGATTCTGATTCGATCGATATCGACTTCTATCGACACGATCAAGTTGTCGTAGATCTTGGCTGCGTTGAGCGGCCGGAAGGCTAAATGCAACTTCTTTTGATCGTGCAACTTTCGATTGCGATGCTGGCAGGTGAACTGTCGGGCACTTGTGCGATTGGGTTCGCGTGGTCTGTTGGATTCGCGCTGTTTGGTCCAGTGCTTGCGTTTGTTGGAGGCGTGCTCGTTGCAGCGCGCGCTGACCGACAAATGCAGAGCGGTGATGCGTATGCCGTGGACCGGATGTATGCGCAACTCGCACGATTGCGGCTTGTTGCCACACTTACTCTCTTGATCGCTGCGCTTGGTGATTTGTCGCCGAGCGTGCGCGATGCACAGGAAGCGGCATCCGTTCGATTCGGCGGTGCTGGGCTCTTCCTTCTTGCCTGCGGTCTTGCCGCCATCATCGCAACAATTTTTGCCGCCTATCCCGTTGAGCGGCGCATTCGAGAATCGCTTCTCATGCGGCAACTTGATGGGGGTCGCACAGTTCCTAGTGCAGAAACGCGCCTTGCATGGGTGATCGCGCAATTGCGTGTGAGCGTGCTGCCGCTTCTTGTGCCACTCGTTGTGCCGCTTCTTGGTGGAGAGATCGCACGAGCGCTGGCCATGCAGTTCGCGCCTCGTCACGAGGATCTGTGGCAAGTCATCGGTGCAGCGATCGGGGCTGTGCTTCTCTTTTTGTTGGTGCCGATTTTGGTGCCGTTTTTACTTGGTTTGCGACGCATGGCCGTTGGTGAAATGCGATCGGATCTTGAAGCGCTGTCGAAAGACGCTGGTGTTCCGGTTGGCGAGATTTGGGTTTGGCCGACAGGCGGGCTCATCGCAAACGCTGCTGTCATGGGTGTCTTCCCACGGCTTCGATGTGTGATGCTCACCGATGTGCTCCTTGAGTGCATGCCACGCGATCAGGTTCTCGCTGTGATGGCGCATGAACTTGGTCATGTGAAACGACGACATCTGACATGGCTCATCGTTGTGGTGCTTGCGTGTTGGTCGCTTGCAGGCATGTTGGTTGATCCTCTTGTCCGAGCGAGTTTCGAGTCGCTTTCGGCCGAGTTCGCGCGCAGCGCAGGCGACACCCCTCACGGCCTGGGTGACGGCGAAGCGGACGCGCAGATCCAACTTTTGCAGTTTGCGATGCTCGCGCGCGACGGATGTATTCTCGCGCTTGGGCTTTTCTTTTTCGGATGGGTGAGTCGTCGCTTCGAGCGGCAGGCAGACACCTTTGCAGTGCAAATCCTCAGTGCACGCTCGGGGCGGCGCGATGCAACGCCCGAATCTGTTGAAGCGATGGTCGGTGCGCTTGGATCTGTCGCGTGGCTCAATCATGTCCCGCGTGACCGTTCAAGTTGGCGACACGGTTCGATCCAGTGGAGACAGAATTATTTGCACACGCTGCGTGGTCGCGCGCACGACGGTGTCTGGGTCGACCAACTTGTTGTGCTTCTCAAGTGGATCGCATGCGCCCTCGTTGTGAGCGCGGTGCTCATGACCGTGGTGTGGGATGGAGTCACGCTATGAGTGTCGATCGATACACTCGCGTGATGCGATTCACGAAGATGCACGGTATTGGAAACGACTATGTCTACATCGATGGACGCGACGCAAACGACGCGGACTTTTCGCGTATCGCGCGCTTGGTGAGTGATCGCCATGTTGCCATCGGGAGTGATGGATTGATCGCGGTCTGTCGGCCGAGTGTTGTCGATGCAGATGTACGAATGCGCATGTTCAACGCAGATGGCAGCGAAGGCGAAATGTGCGGAAATGGCCTGCGTTGCGTGGTGAAATACGCGGTTGATCGTGGGTTTGCGAGCGCGAATCCGTTGCGCGTTGAAACTGGTCGCGGTGTATTGACTGTCTCATGGCAGCGCGGCCTTGATGGACGCGTCGCCACAGCAACCGTCGAGATGGGTGCGCCGATTTTGACCCATCGCGCGATTCCCGCGGGTATCGATGGAGTATCGCTAGACGCGTTGGTGGTGGGGCATAGGGTTGATCTCACGCGGTGGGGCGACCAGCCATGGTGGCGCGAAGCCCGCGTGGAGGAGCATGTGACGCTCGTCTCGATGGGGAATCCGCATGTCATCCTTTGTTGCGAAGATCCATCGCGTGTGCCGCTTGAAATTGTTGGCCCGCGTATCGAGCGTGATCCTTGGTTTCCGGCGCGCATCAATGTGCACTTTGTGCGATATGGACCGCGGCTCGGTGAAGCCGTCATGCGAACTTGGGAGCGCGGTTCTGGAATCACTCTTGCGTGTGGAACAGGTGCGAGTGCTGTTTGTGTTGCTGGTGTCTTGCTTGATCGCTGCGCACCGCAGCTTCATGTGCAACTTCCGGGTGGACCGCTTGCATTGTGTTGGGACGGCGATGCGCATCACTCCGATGTGAGTGTGCGCATGACTGGACCTGCAACCTTTGTCTTCGACGGTGAAGTTGATCTCGAGGCACTGGCCGCCTCTCAGCCTTGGTTGACTGGAGCTTCGCATGTCTAGCGCGCTTTCAAATGACGAACTGCGCCTCGTGTCTTGGATTGGTGCGCATCGCGAAGCGATGGAGCGTGATCTCGCGCAGTTTGTTGCCATTCCAACGGGCACAGGTCATGAGACTGGGCTTGCGGAATTTCGCGCGATGATGCGCGCGAGACTTGCTGCATTTGGCGCAGAAATCGATGAAATTGCTGGGGACCCGCGGCCATCATGGATTGTGCAGCCAGGTCAGCGAGCAGATGCGGCTCCGCCGATTTCACTGCGCGCTGTGGCGCGTCACCGCAAGGGACGCCCCGTACTTGTGACGGGTCACCTCGACACGGTGCATGACCCGTTCGGCGCATTCCAGACACTCACGCATGAGACTTCAAGTCGCGCGATTGGCCCTGGCGCGATCGACATGAAGGGCGGGCTTGTCGTCATGCTCTACGCGTTGCAAGCGCTGGCGACTGAGCAAATTCCTGTGGCTTGGACTGTCTTACTCAACTCTGATGAGGAGACTGGGAGTTTGCACAGCCAGCGAGCGATTCGTGCAGAGGCGCGTGCGTGTGCCGCGGCGGGAGGAATTGGCTTCGCGATGGAGCCTGCGCTCCCAGATGGTTCGCTGGTGCTTGAGCGGCTCGGGTCGTGCACATTCCGCATCGAGTGCGAAGGTCGCGCCGTGCACGCGGGACGCGACTTTGCGAGTGGCGTCAGCGCCGTCCATGCCTTGGCGACGAAGATCCTCGACGCAGCCAAGCTTGTTGATCTTGAGCAGGGCACTGTGGTCAACATCGGGCCGCTCGAGGGTGGGAAGGCGACCAATATCGTGGCGGATCGTGCGCGAGGTTGGGGGAACGCGCGATTCCGCGACGCAGCGCGGGAGGACGAACTCAAGCGCGGGCTCTTCGCGCTTGCGACCGCGCCCGACGCGGCGCTTCCACGAACCCGCCTTGAGTATGAGTCGAATCGCCCTGCGAAACCCGAGATCCCGGCGGTGCGCGCACTCGCTGAGGAGGTTCGTGCCATCGGGCTCGCCCTTGGCCAGACTGTCGGGTTCGGCAAGTCGGGTGGCGTATCGGATGGCAATCTGATGCAGGCCGAGGGCTTGCCGACAATCGACACGATGGGCCCTGTTGGGGGAAATCTTCACCGGACCGACGAG
>JASGCF010000007.1:0-1437 GCA_030054275.1 Limnohabitans sp.
CGAGGACGAACTTGACGAGGGGTTTCACGGGCTTGTGACGACACCGCCATTCTCAAATGGTGTTCGGCGTAAGACCGTCCGTAGGACGAGTCCCGTATCGATCCGCCGCGAGGGGAAGTTCAGGATCGTGATCTCCCAGCGGAATCACGCGTCGGACCCGATGGATTCGCATGCGGGCACAGATGGCTGCATGCGCATTCATCGCGGCGATCCAAGGTGGGACGACGCAGATCTTTTCGAGGAGCACTGCACTTGTATCGCGACCGAACCTTACACAAGGTGGCTGGTCGAGGGCGACTCGGCGAAGCGGCTTGAGGTGGCGCTCCGACGCACCGACGAACTTGTGGAGTTTGGTGTTTACACGAAGTTTGGTGTTTACGGAATGCGCTCGGCGCTTCGGCACTCGACTTGGCTCATCGGGCGGGCTCGCGGAGGCGGCGCTGCACTGTGGCCAACGGCGCAGAACTCAAGTTCGACGATACCGACAGGTTGCAAGTCGATCTTTGTCGGTGATACCTGCGTTGGACATGAGGTTCGACGGGAGCTTGTGAGACTCAACGAACTGCACGGCATTCCGGTTCCTGGGAAGTATCACGGAGATTTGGACGCGGTGAGTGCGTGGCACATACTTCTCAAGCGAACGCGGCGGTAGGAGCAAGCCGATGCGCGTTGGTGATGCGGCGGAACTGGACCTGCTGCTCGTGATCTGATGAACGCTGCTTCATGGAATTACGGAATGTGTGCGCGCGCGCCGGTCGAGCAGTCGACGAGCAGTGTTCGGTGCTCAATGCGGAAGATCTTGATACAGAGTCCGCTCTCTTCAAGAGCAGCTTCTGCTTCGGCATCTGTGAGTGTGACAAGCGCAGTCTTTCTTGTGGTGTCGCGCACGATCGCAAAATCGATCGCACATCTTGAAGTGGGTTCCTGTGCGCGAACGACAGCGAAGTCGATAGAGCGGTCGGGAGATGTTTCCGGCCGCGTTGTCACGAGCGTGAAAAAGGCCATTCCCAGCGCGACAATTCCAAATGCTGTTGCGAGACGCGCGCGCTGCGTGCGTCGGTCGCGCGCATGGTGAAGTTCTGCGCTTGCTGCAGCAAGAATCGCGTCGCGGCGCGTATGCACGGTGTCAGGTGTGTTCATCGAGCACCGCCTTCGCGAAAGCGAGCCTTGATCCGTCGAATCGCGCTTTCAATCGCGCGCGGCGTTGCACCGAGTGCATGAGCGATGGCATGGATGCGCAAACCCTCGATATGCCGCAAGCGGAGGAGCTCCACTTCTTCTCTGTCGAGTTGTGTGAGTATCGCAGCGAGATCGTCTGCGTCATGCGACTGCGCTTGAGCCCGAGTCTGAGCCTGAGCGGGAACCTGAGCCTGCGTATCGTGTTTCCGTGATTGTTCTCGTGATTGCTCCCGTGATTGCTCCCGTGATTGCTCCCGT
>JASGCF010000007.1:1537-26939 GCA_030054275.1 Limnohabitans sp.
GTGCCCGACGCGCTTCGGCCACAAGTGTGTTGCGTGCAACATTCAGCGCGGTGAGTTGTATCCACGCGATGAACGATGCGCGGGTGTCGCAAACTGGCGGGTTCGACGCGAGCCTCATGAACATCTCCTGCAGGCAGTCGAGTGCGAACGATTCGTCGCGGCGTGTGGTCGTACGCACGAACCGCACAATGTCGTCCGCGCAACGGTCGTAGATTTCGGCAAGCGCCTCGCGCGAACCAGCGCGGACCGCGTGCGTGACGCGCGCGGCCCATTCGTCGTCAGATTCGCGTGGCGCGTCGACACTCACTTCTTGTTTCGAATGGTGTGCACGATCTCGTTGATCAGCGCGATCGAATCTTTTGGCGCCTTTACGAACAGCAACTTGGTTGGCTCGTGGTAACGAAGGCTGACGAGTTCTGCGGAACCCGCGTTCTGCATCGCAAAGTCAATCGCCTCGACGAGTGATGCGATGCCCTTGTCATTGGCGCCCGTCCAACTACTCAAGTCATGAAATGCATGCTTCAACTCTGGGAGCCGCTGACGAATCACGATGACAGGTTTCGTTTTTGACGCGATCGGATCGGACGCGCTTTGTGTCGAGCTTTGTGGTGCGGTTTCCTTGACAACTTCAACCATCAATGGTGCTGCTGTGTCGGCCGAGAGAATGTTGAGGCTTTGGAAGAGCACCTCGGGTGTGACCAAGCGAATCTGGAAGGGTGGAATTTCGACCAATCGCGTTGATGGAGTGGCGAAGACAACATTACACGCGCTCTGTTGCTGAATGAGTGAGACGAGTTGTTCAAGCGTCCCGCCGTTCCAATCGAGTTCGACCGTCGCGGCCTTGAGGGCGAGTTCGGCTTCATCTCGCATTCGAACTTCGAGTTCACGAAGCGCGGCCACGATTTGCTCTCTCGCGTCGGTGACTTCCCACCGTCGCCCTGCAATCGTCACGACTCGCAGGCCTGGGTCGTAGTTGATTCGGAGCCGTGCCCCGTCGTCGGCGAGCGCGCGTTGGATGCCGGCAACGGTGTCGTAGGCAGCTCGCTGCACTGACTTCGGAACCTCGATGCTTTCAAGGACAGGCGCAGGGTCGGCGTTGCGATCGAGCCATGTGGCGAGGTCTTTCACTTGTCGTATGAAAGCGGCTTTGTCATCGTCGCTCACTTCGGAGCTTTCTGCACGCTTCAAGAGATCAGACATGTATTTGCGGGCCGCAACAAGTTCCGCGATCGTCGGGCGTGTCCCTGGTGGAAGAGGGGCTATGGGCGAGGCCGTGGTTGCGCTAGATGTGGTTGCGCTAGATGTGGTTGCGGGAGTCTGTGTGTCTTGAAGTGGTCCAGCGCCCCAAAGAAGCAGCGCGGATGTTGTTGTGGCGAGTGTGAGGGCGATCGTGTGCATGGTGTGAGATCCTTCCACAGTCAAACAGCACCGACGCGGCACTTGCGTCGTGTGTATTCGAAAATGTTTGAAAAAACCAAACGGTGCCGGGTAGCTCGCGGGTACGAGCAGGTACGAGCGGGTGCTTTCGCGGTACAAAAATTCGTACAGAAAATTCGCGCGGAAAAACTGCCGAAGTTTCGAGTCAACCGCACACGCGCCATTAGTCTCGGTCGCCGGACACTGTCGTCCGTCAATTTTGAAGGAAAGGGTCGATCATGGGAAGGAAGCATCGGAACTTCGTCATCGGCGCGCCGTATCACATCGCACACCGCGGGAACCACAAGCAGGTGCTCTTCGAGAGCGACGGAGATCGCCTGTACTACCTATCGCTGCTCCATCGGTTCAGTCGGATGACGGCCACCAAGATCGCCGGCTTCTGCCTCATGAGCAACCATGTTCATATTGTGGCGATTCCCTCGAGTCTCGCGGGCCTCAGCGTGTGCATTGGCTGTACTCACCGCCGATACTCGATGTTTCTCAATGCACGCCGAGGAACAAACGGGAGCAACTGGGAGGGCCGTTTCTATTCGGCGCACATGGACCAGGACCACGCACGAAATGCGATGCGATACATCGAGCGTAACCCGGTTGAGGCGGGCGTCGTGCTCCAGCCATGGGATTGGAAGTGGTCCACCGCGCCCCAGCATTGCGGAGTCGCAGAGGGGTGGCGGTTCGTGCATGGAGATGTCCGCGGCGACGGGATGGACCCCTTCACATGGAGAAGGATCCTCGGCGAGGCGCTGACCGAGAAGGAGCTCCTGCACATTCCTTGGGCATCGATGTCGGTGCACTCGAACACGCACTTCTGTGGCGTTGCGGGATAGCGTGCCGGGTAGCTCGCGGGTACGAGCGGGTGCAAGCGGGTCGCTGCGCGGCACCCTTGAATCCGCGGCACCCTTGAATCAATCACGCGACGGGCGCGTCTACCCGCATGAACGGCGCGCACTTCGCAATCTTCGTGCCCGCCTTCAGTCCACCCCAACGCGCAGCGGTTGCGAGGCCATTGGTCGACGAGGTCGTCGACGAGGTCGTCGAGTTCGCATCAAGCGTCGATCCGTACGCCGCGAGCACCTCAGCGCATTTCCCAGGCATGATCGGTGACAACAGCACCGCCGCGATCCGCACGCCCTCGGCGCACGCACCGAGGATGCGCGCCACCTGCGGCAAATTTGCCGGATCTTTCGCGAGTTTGAACGGTGCCGTCTCATTGATGAGGAGGTCGACCGCGCGCACGATCGAGAGCGCAGCGTCGGCAGCCTCCGCGAGCTCGAACGCCTCGTAGTGCTTCGCGACCTTCGCGGCTGTTGCCTCGGTAAACGCACTCCATGTTGTGGGAGCATTGGTCGCAGCACTCGCAGCGCCTGACACCGGCATCGACGCCGTGTCCGCCTCGGGCATCGCGCCAGCGAAGTACTTCTCGATCATCGAACTCGTGCGGCTGGCGCAATTGGCAAAGGTGTTGACGAGGTGCGCGGTGTAAATCTCGTGGAAGTGCTTGTCGCTGAAGTCCGCGTCCTGCGTGCCGATCGGGCCTTGCGTCGTCATATACCAACGCCACGCGTCGACGCCATACTTTGCGAAGAATGTGTCGATCGTCTCGAGGTCGACGAAGTTCCCCAAGGACTTCGACATCTTCTGCCCATTGCGAATCCAGAACGAGTGCGCGTACACGCACTTCGGCATCGGGAGCCCGAGCGCCATCAGCATCGCGGGCCAAATCACCGCGTGGAACCAAAGGATTTCCTTGCCGATCACGTGATACTCGGGCGGCCAGTACTTCGCGCGATCTTTCGCAAGCGCGCCGCCCGCATCGCCGAGGCCAAGTGCCGTCGCATAATTGAAGAGCGCGTCGATCCACACATAAATCACATGCGCATCGCCACCCGCATCTTGCGCACCCGGCATCGGAATGCCCCATGTGAAGTTCGTGCGCGTGACGGGCACATCCTGCAAGCCGTCGCGCAGGCGGCCGAGCACTTCGTTGAAGCGCCCCGCGGGGCGCACGAAGCCCGGATTTGCCGCGAAGAACGCCTCAAGTTTCGCTTGATACGCGCTCAGCCGGAAGTAGTAGTTCTTCTCGGTCGCGCGCACGAGCGGGCGGCCAGAGATCGGGCTCTTGTAGTCAAGTTCCTTCGCGCGGAGTTCGGTGATGTACTCCTCTTGGCCTTCGTCGTACCAGCCGTTGAACTCTCCGAGATAGATGTCGCCGGTCGCCAAGAGACGCTCAACAAACGCCTTCACCTGCGACTCGTGACGCGGTTCGGTCGTGCGGATGAAATCGTCGTTCGACAGGCAGAACGGCCCGAGGAGTTTGCGGAACTCGGCCGAGTTCTCGTCGGCAAGCGCCTGCGGCGTCATGCCGCGTTCTTTTGCGCTCTTTTCGACCTTCTGACCATGCTCGTCGGTGCCGGTGAGGAAAAACACATCGCGCCCGTCGAGTCGCATGGCGCGCGCCCAGACATCGCAGAGCGTCGTCGTGTACGCGCTCCCGATGTGGGGGCGGTCGTTCACGTAATAAATCGGCGTCGTGATGTAGGCGGGCGCGCGGCTTGGCATCACCGGATCGTACAGATTGCGCGGCGTCTCCTTTGCGTGGGGGCCGTAGGATGCGAAGCCTGATCCTCCATGGCGCATAGGAATCACTGAAGACCCTCCTTTGGAACCCGAGCACGCACAACTTCCGGCGCAGCGACCCGCTGCTCCACCAACAAGCTCGCCAAGCGCGACAAGTGGGCCAGCCATTGCTGCGACGGCCGCCCTTGTGCTGTTCTCGGTGTTCATTGGGGTGTACGGACCGCGGCTTGGGAATCGGCAGCAGATTCCAGCCGGCACCACGCTCCCAGAACTCGCGGCGGCGTTGCAGCCGAAGCACACTTTGCGGGTGGTTGAAACGCGTTCGAATGGCACCAATCTGCAGTGGGAACGCCAAGATCGCGCGCCGAATGAGGTCGATGACGCTGCATCGCGAGCAGCCGAAGGAGCCGAGATGGTGGGAAATCCCGTCGCGCTACCGAAGCTTGGCGGGTATCGCGTGCGTTGGGATGGTCCGGAGCGGGTGCGGGTTCCGGGCGCAGCAGGCGCGCTGTACTTCGTGAGCGCGCGGCGCATTGGGGGCGCGCGCGTCGGCACGCGCGATCAAGTGCGGGCTGAAGTGCCCTCTCCATCGCCCGATCGCGCCATGAGCGAACCGCTCTACGCATCGCTCTTGATCCTCGAAGATGAGGATCGCTTCACGGTTTTCGACCGCTTTGCACGACCGCAGCCGATGCCGGAGGGCGAGGTGTTCTCGGTCGCAACCACCGCCGCAACCGCATCTTCCGGTGGCGCAGGTGCCGGAGCTGGTTTGGTGCATGCCTTTCGAGCGGGTCCATTGGTGTACGCGGTACAAGCAACAGACGAGGTGCTCGCTGCAGACCTCGTTGCCGAACTTGAGTGGAGCGCAGCAGAAACCCGCTGAATCCACGACGAACCTGCGCAAACCCACGACAAACCAACGACAAACCCACGCTAAACCCACGACAAACCCACGGCGAACGCGATCTTCCTTCTTGCCTCGAACGCGCTGCAGCCGATATTGATCCGGTCGGAATCGGCAGGTTCGATGTCCGGTCCCCCCGGTCCCCCCGGTCCCCCCGCGATCCTCCCGCGGTCCTCCCGCGATCCTTTCAGCCAGTTTTCTACACGAGTCCGCCATGCAGACCTCTCCTTCCCTCGCTTCCAAGGCTTCGTCGTCGCAACTGTCGGCCGCTCGGCGCTCGAATGTGGTCGCGACCATTGCGAGTCTTACGACGGCGCTCACCGTTGGCGTTGGTCTTGTGCTCCCAGAAACCTTCGCAACCCGAGCAGTCGCGCAGCAGCAAATCCAACCGCAGCGCATCGGGCAAACGCCAACACAGAGCCGACAGGGCGTGACGGGTGGTGTGAATCAGATTGATAGTGGTCGCGGAAACACACTCGGCGACGGTACGGGCATGGGTGGCCAGACCTTTTCGTGGTCGCGCGGCCGCGGTGCCGGGCAGCGACTCGGCGCAGGGAATGCGCTCGACAAGAACTCACAAGTGGGTAGCGGTGGTACCAACCAACCTGGCCAAGCACCCGACTTTTACTCGCGCAATCTGGTCGTCACCAAGAGCGTGCCTGGCGGCCGCGGATTTCGTGGCAGTGTTGGCTACTTGGCGGACAAAGATTTCCGCGGCGTGACGGCATCCGATTCGACCTACGCGTTTCGCGCGGACAGCGCGCTGAGTAATCCGGTGTTCATCAACTCAGCCGTTGCGCGCGATCGGTTCTTGGTTGCCCAAGGACTCGGCGTCTTCGAATTCCGACGCGATTCGACTCCTATCGGTTACGACCAACAGCGTGCAGCGAATGCGCGGCCGGATAGTTCGTTGCGCGTCGATCGCGCCAACGCGCAGATGGCGTTCGGGCGCATGAACTGGGATCTCGGCGAGGATCGCACTGTCGCGCGTGGCGAATCCGCGAATGGTGAACCGATTCGATACATCGTGTCGCCACTGCGCGGATTGCAGGCGGAAAGTCTGATGGATCCGATTGTGCGCTCCGGTATCGGCGTGTACGAACAGGCGCGTATCCGTGCGGATATGCGCGACGGCTTCATGAAGCCCGAGGACTTGGTGCGCGGTGTCACTCCGCCACCAGGTACGCCATCACGCATAGATGGCCAGATCGCACCGATGCAACTTGGTGAAGAGTTGCGCGTGAAGGATTCGAAGCTCGCGCCACAGAGTTACCTTGAGTTGCGTGACGCGCTTGACAAGAAAGCGAGCGAAAAAGCAGGGCTTGAGAAGGGTGGACTTGATCGCGTGCGTCGAACGATCGATGGCACGAAGTCGGAGGGCGGCGGTGCAGTTCCGGGCGAGGCAAAGCCAGCGACCACTCCAACCACAACGCCAACCACAACGCCAACCACAACGCCCGCGCCAGGCTCGAAGCCGAGTGACAGTACGACGACCGCGACACAGCCATCGCTGATTGCAGGCGGTGGAACGATGCCAGAGTCAAAGTCGCCGCAGCAACTCGATGAAGAGAAGCGCGAAGATGTGCGCGGCAAGTTGCTGCCCGTGCCCGAGATGGCGGAAATCCTACGACACGGTAAGAAATTCAGCCAACTAGGCACCGATGAACGCCGTCGTGTCGATGAGTTGGTGCGACAAGGTGAGCAGTCACTTCGCGATGGCGAGTACTTCCAAGCCGAGCGGCGCTTTGATCAAGCACAGTCGATTGCCGCAGACAATCCGTTGGTCGAAGCTGGAATCGCGCACGCGCAGATCGGATCCGGTTTGTATCTCTCAGCAGGTCTGACGCTGAAGAACTTGTTCGAAGCGCGCCCCGAGTTGATCGATGCGCGTTACGACGCAGCCTTGCTTCCGAAAGGCGAGCGACTCAACGCAGCTGTCAAGTTGATGCGCGAGCGTATTACCCGCGGTGACGACGCGCCTGGTTATGGCCTCGTGCTCGCATACATCGGGCATCAAACCGACAATCGCACGCTTATCGAAGAGGGTCTCAAGGCGATCACGGGAACCGAAAAACTCGATCGTCAGTGCGAACTCTTGAAGGGCGTGTGGCTCGGAGGCAAGTGAACATGTCGGTGCAATCGCGTGTCTCTTTCGCAGCGTTGTGCTGCGTTCTCTGTGATGGTCGCGGCGCAGCGTTGGCACAGTCTGTGGAGCCACCGCAACCATTCGGCCCAGTGCCAACAGCGCAACAACTTGCGTGGCAAGAGATCGAAACACGCGCGACCATTTGCATCGGTCTTGGCGCGTATCACACCATTCCGATTCTCGATGGCTCTGCAGATCCAAGCCTGTTCAATCCAGTCGACTTTGACGCGCGTCGATGGGCTGCGACGCTGAAATCATTCGGTTTTGCGGCGGTCACCGTGCCCGCACGCCGAAGCGATGGCTACCGCATGTGGCCGAGTTCGTATTCGAAGCACGATGTCGCTCAAGCAACATGGCGCGACGGTGCTGGCGACTATGTGGCTGAATGGTCGAAGGTCTGTCGTGAGACAGGCCTTGCGTTCGGCGTTTCGCTTGCAGCTGATGACTGGGCATACCTCGGAACGGACGCGGAGTACACAACACTCTTCGCCAATGAGGCGAAGGAGCTCGTCGAGCGATACGCGCCGGTGGCAGCGTTTCGCATGGATTGCGGACCTCGCATGGCAGAGTGGTACGCACCACTCGACGGCGAAGCGGTGCTTGCAACGCTGCGCAGCGTGGCGCCCGATCTTGTCTGCGGAAGTCCGCTTGGGCCGGATATGCGCACGCTGGATTGCACAGCAGGTGTTCCGCCACGCGATGCGACGACAGAGTGGGCGCGGGTCGATGGCGCAGCAACCCTCGCGTGCACGAGCGATGGCATCTCACTCACGCCAAGTGCAACTGGTCGCGCGTGGTGTCCGACAGAGGCCTCGATTGTGCTGCGAAAGCGCGAGTTTTTCCGCAAGATGGATGAGCGCTTGCTGCCGAGCGCGGCGCAACTCGAAGCGATGTGGTTCGACACCGTTGGGCGAGGGATGTCGCTTGATCTTGGCATCGCGCCCATGGCACGCGGACTTCTTCCAGCACCTGAAGTGGCACTTCTCGATGATCTTCATCGTGCGACGACAGACACATTCGCAACAGATCTCGCACGCGGCGCCACGATCTCGGCATCGAATGTTCGCGGCGGAAGTTCGACCTTTGCTGCAAGCCAAGCGACCGATGGGAATCGTGCGACCTACTGGGCGACAGATGACGCGGTGCACAGCGCGCAACTGGTGCTCGAATGGAAGGAGGCGCAACGCGTATCGTGTGTGCGGCTTGAGGAAGCTGTGACGCTTGGTCAGCGCATCACTTCGTATCGCGTTGAAGCGCGGGTTGCATCGGAGGCAGAGACACGCGATGGCGGTACTTGGCGTGAAATCGCGCGGGGCACTGCTGTCGGTCTTCGGCGGATCGATCGATTTGCACCGATGGATGTGCGGGCACTTCGGATCATTGTGGAGTCGTCGGTTGCACCGACCTTACGACATCTTGGCGTCTACTGCGAGGCGCCGCGCGTTCTTTCGAACAGTGCGACCAATGAAGTTGTGATCGAGAACGGTGGCGAAGCAACCATCGAACTTCGAAGTGATTGGCCTGATGCAGTGATGCACTACACACTCGATGGTTCGACACCGACGAAGCAATCGTCGATCGTCACCGGGCCGGTGACGGTGCGAGGCGTACCTCTGCGTGGATCTGTGCAGTTGCAAGCACGCGCGTTCGCGGGCGATCGAGTGTCGCCGTATGCACTGCGCGTTGATTTTCGTCGCCGCTCCGCAACGCAAACCACACAGCCCATCGAGAAACCGGCCCGATGACGGCATCGGTTGCCGACCGCGCCGAGCATGCGTTCTCCGCCCACTTTGGGTGTGCAGCGCAGACGGTCGCTTGCGCGAACGGGCGTGTGAATCTCATCGGCGATCATGTTGACTATGCAGGCGGCGTGGTGCTTCCCATGGCAATCGCGCAACAAACTGCGGTCGCCATCGCACGCAATGCGCGTGGCGAAGATCAGTTTCATTCGAGTGCTCCGGTCGATATCGCATGGTCGCGGTATGCGCGAGGTGTCTTGACCGAACTCCGTGCATTGGGCATCGCAGTTCCACCAGTTTCGATAGCGGTTGAGAGTGATGTTCCTGTCGGAGCTGGGCTTTCTTCGAGCGCAGCGCTTGAAGTTTCCGTCGCTCGTGCGGCGCTTCTTCTCATCGGTACGACGCTGCCCCCGCGGGACATCGCGTTTCTGTGCCAACGCGCAGAGCACCTGCACGCGGGCGTTCCCTGCGGCATCATGGATCAATGGTGTGTTGCGCATACAGATCCCAACGCACTTGCGCATGAGGCGATCTTGCTTGATTGCGCGCGGACAACAGACGAGCGAGTGACGCTTCCGAGCGGTTTGCGCATCGAGGTCATCGACTCGGGTGTTCGGCATGCGCTTCGCGACGGCGGTTATGCAGCGCGAAGGCAAGATGTGTCGGATGCTGCAGCGGCGATGGGCCTCGAGGTTGAGCACCTTGCCGAGGCGAGCGACGCTGCAATCGCTCGGTTATCAACGCGACTCGCGCGCCGCGCCCGTCATGTGGTGACGGAAATCCGACGCGTGCACGCAGCGGTTGCCGCCTTGCGCTGCAGAGATTTTGAAGCGTTTGGGCGACTTCTTCGGGAGAGTCATGCATCACTTCGAGATGACTTTGATGTCTCGACGCCCGAGGTCGATGTGGTGGTTGAGCGGGCGCTCACACGGGGGGCGCTTGGTGCGCGCATGACAGGCGGGGGATTCGGGGGATGTGTTGTGGCCGCGTGGACTGTCGCGTGAGGTGAGCGGTCGCAAGCAAAGCGCTCTCGCCGCGTTCCGAAGATCTTTGCGAAAAGAGGAAGAGTTCCTTCTCTGATCTGAGAGAAGCTCCTTCGCTTCGCGGAAACCTTCCGAAGCCGCACTCGTCCGCGGCGCCAAACCCCAAATTCGAAAGGAACTTCCCATGCGTCAACTCAAAGCCACTCTCACAGCGTCCCTCGCAGCGCTTGCCACCCTGACCGCTTCCACCGTCGCGTCGGCAGCGAGTTTCGGCGGACTCACAGCGTCCGCCGGCGTCCTTCGCTGCACCACTGGCGTGTCGCAGGCCACGAACGCTGCCATCCTTGCAACCAACTGGGTCGAGATCGACTACTGCTCGGGCTACACCGAGTACCTCACCTTCACCGCGACAAGCGCAACAGCGGTGCAAGCGATTGGCGCCAACGCAGCTCTCTATGGCGTTGTCGTGAGCGCGACCACCACGAACTACAAACTCATTGTGCACACTCCCGGCGATGATGTGATTTCGGTGCGCATCATGGGAAGCCCGAACACCAAGATGGGCTTTGATCGCACGAGCCCGAACCCAGGAACTGCGGGTTCGCTCTCAGGTCAAGATTTCGCGCCGATTTCGATGACTGGTGCATGGATTGTCTACGCGCATCTCACCGACGAAATCGCACTCTGCCCGTCGCTGCCACGGAAGGATCTCTTTGCGTCGCTTCACCTGCGCTTCTCAGATTGCTTCCGCTACGGCGACTACCTCAGCTTCAAGATCGATACCGATCGCGTGAACTGAACGGTCAGAAACCTCATCCAAAACACACAGCGCGCTGTCAGAGGCGCGCTGTGCTTTTTGGTTGGTCAAGTGCTTCAAATGTGTTCGTGCAGCATCTGCTCGAGCATTTCTTGACGACCACTTTCAAGCGGCCAATCAAGTCGATGCAGCGCAAGTTTTTCGAGTTCTTCGAGCGTTGCATCACCAGATTCGATGCGGCGTCCGAGTTCCGAATCCCAACTGGCGTAACGCTGCTTGAGGAATGCAGCGATGCGGCCATCCGCGCGAATCGCGGCAGCGGCTTTCAGCCCGCGCGCGAACGCATCCATACCAGCAACATGTGCATGGAACAGGTCAACAGGCTCGAAACTCTCGCGCCGTCGTTTTGCATCAAAGTTCAAACCGCCGGTTGTGAAGCCGCCAGCGGCGAGAATCTCCAGCATCATCTTGGTTGTGAGGCGCGGATCGGTTGGGAACTCGTCGGTATCCCAACCACAGTTGTCTGTACCTGAGTTTGCGTCAACCGACCCAAGCACGCCACTCGCGCGGCACACAGCGAGTTCATGTTCCACGCTATGCCCAGCCAGCGTTGCGTGGTTTGTTTCGATATTGAGTTTGAAATGCGGCAGCAGCCCAAACTCGCGCAAGAACGCTAAGCATGCAGCTGCATCCGAGTCGTATTGATGCACGCTTGGTTCGCGCGGTTTTGGTTCGATATAGAACTGTCCTTTGAAGCCGATCGCGCGCTTGTACTCGACAGCCATGTGGAGGAAATGCGCAAGATGCTCGCGTTCCCGCTTGAGATCTGTATTGAGGAGCGTTGTGTATCCCTCGCGGCCGCCCCAGAAGACATAGCCCTCGCCGCCAAGTCGATGCGTCACTTCCAGCGCTTTCTTGACCTGCGCAGCTGCGTGGGCAAACACCTCAATACGCGGACTCGTTGCCGCGCCCGACACATAGCGCGGATGTGCGAAGAGACATGCGGTGCCCCACAACAGTTTCTTTCCCGTTGCGCGCGAAAGATCTGCGAAGTGATCCACCACGCGATCAAGATCTGCATTCGATTCGGCAAGCGTCGAGCGTTCGGGTGCGATGTCGCGATCGTGGAAGCAGTAGAAATCGATGCGACACTTCGTCAGAAACTCAAAGAAGGCATCAGCGCGGTGCAGGCAATTGCTGATCGTGTCGGATCCATCGTCCCACGGCATGCGGGCCGTAGCGGCGCCGAAGGGATCCGCGAGACCGTTGCGCATGGTGTGCCAATAGCAGGACGCAAAGCGCAGTTGATCGCGCATGGTCTTGCCTTCGATGACCTCGTCAGGCCGATAGTGACGGAAGCCGAGCGGCTCTTGCGAGCCTCGTTCAACGAACGGGACAGTGTGGATCTCTGGAAATGCCTCGCGTGTCATGCGCGCAGCGTACTTCGCGACGAACGATGTGCGCGCGCGACTTCACCGACTCGGGTGACCAAAAGACCGCCCCGCTCGAACCAACGCGGTGTCGAACGGGGCGGGGCTGGGGTGGCGAGGGGATGAACACGATCCCGGAAGGGCTCAGATGTCTGTCCGTCATGCCTCGCGTCGTCGGGTGGAACGCAGTATTCCGCGGGAAGTCGCTTCATCTGTCACAAGATCCGCGCAAATGTTGGTGCCGGCCTCAACACGATCTTTCGGGAAGAGGCCACATGAAGCGGTCACATCACCTCGTCTGTGTCGAGTTCGAGGTAGACATAGTTGTTGGTACCGAAGCAGGTTGAGAACTCAAGGGTGACCTTGTTGTAGACATCGCCAAGCGCGGGCATCGTTCCGACCTGAATCGGATTGGTCCAGCGCATCCCGACGAGCCACGGACCGTTGCCGCCGAGATAGGTACCGTCGCGACCGGTGGATGAGAAGCTCGTGCCAGGAGCGGGCGCTCTGCGATCGAACACGACCTTCTGCGCGCCACCGCCGAGTTCGACGCGACGCACACCGTTGGATCCGCCGGAGTGGAACACTTCAATCCGTGTGCGATCTGGGCCAATGACCCGCATCCAGATGCGATAGCAGGAGCCATTGGCAACAGCCTCGGTTGCGCTGGTAATCACGAAGACAGGCATCTCAACGGCGCCAGAGCAAAGCGTGACACGCACAGGCAGCGCAGGAAGATTCGCGCTTGAAGAGCCTTGGCTGACACCAGTCGTGATGACGCGATTGAGCCCTGCGACGAAGACATTGCCCGAGAATCCTGCTGCAGACGCGACGGTTGAGATGCCGGCTGCGGCTGTCAGAGCAAGGCCGAGAAGGATGTTGTTGAGTTGACGCATTGGATGTTCCTTTCTTGAGCGGGAATTTTGAAACTCGGAATGGTTGATTCCTCAGAAGGACTGACAGAAGGACTGACAGAACGAATCGCGCCGACCCTTCAACAACCTGATGATTTTGCAAAACAGGGCGATCTTTTTGCCGTGTGCGGTGCGCAAGCGCTAACCACGCAACAAAAGGAAACTGCGCCACCCATGAAGAGCGGCGCAGTAGAGGGGGAGTGTTGTGTGATCGCGTGTCGCGAATCACGCAGCGCTGCGTGCGCGGCGTGTGGTCTTGACCCAGCGTTCGTTGCGCGTGGTGCGGTCGCTGACCAGTTTCTCGAGCAGGTCGCGTGGCGAACTCGCAGAAACATCTGCACCGATTTCCTCGGCAAGACCAGGTGCGCGGTTGAAGACGCCACCGCCGACCACGATTTGCAGATGGTCGAAGGCGCCGCTGCCGCGCACATTGTCGATGAGTTCGCGAATGAATGGCGCGTCCTTCGCACTTGATGCAAAGATGAGAAGCGTCTCTGCGTTGCGCTCGCCGAGTTCTGAGCGGATCTCGTCATTTGCAACGCCGCCACCTGCGAAGGTGACTTCGTAGCCATCAGCTTCAAGAAGATCCGCGACAAGTTGACCAGCGAGTTCTTCGGTTTCATTTGGACCGCAGAACATGGCGATGCGCTGACCGCGCTGTGTTTGCTGTGTGAATCGTGCTTGCGCTTGATCGACCAGCATGCGAAGCAGACGCGTTGCGTAGTGGTGCGCAAGCGTCGTCATCTGATCCTTGCGATACATCGTTGAGATCGACTCAAGCAGTGGCCAGTAGATATCCTTGGCGATCGTTTCCGCAGGAATGCCTGCGTTGTAGACGGCATCGACAATCTCACGCGACGCGCGGCGATCACCTGAGACAAGCGCAGAGAAGAGTTGCTCACTCACGCGCTCGAAGTTTGGAGCCTTTGCGGTCTTCGTGTTCGTAGATGACTTCGTAGACTTCGTCGAATTCGTCGAATGCATGGTGTGTGTCGCGTGTGCGTTGAGCAAATCGTGTGCGTTGTCGAAGCCACCGTTGTTGTCGAAGTTCGTGTTCATGGGTACTCGCCGGGTCTTTCGCGGAATTTCATTCGTGACCGACTGGCACATCCACTTGCTGTCGGTCGTAGAAGTTCGTCGCTGGGATCCTCCCTGCGCTTACCGCGTCACAGTGCTGCGGCAGACCTTCCTTCGACAGGGCGCGCGGATGCTCGACAACGCGCGTCGCGTATTCCAATAACGCTGCGTTCCCCCTCGCTTTCTTCGAAAACGCACCCTATAACGGTGAGAACAACAAAGGGACGCGCAGAAAGCGCCGGAATGGACTGTCACCAACGCGTCGCCCGAGTCGGGCTCGAATGAAGGAAGATCCAACGCATGCAACACACACGCCCGCATTCATCCAAACAGCACGCGGTTCGTCTCGCGACGATCGTGTTGTGCGGAGTTCTGCTTGTTGTCGCGACTCCGTTGTTCGCGCGCACGATCGATGATGTGAAGACATCAACCGTCGCGCATGCATCCGAAATCGCGCGAGCACGCGACGAAGATGGGAGTGAAGTTGCAGATCGGGTACTTGCAGAAGTTCCGCGCGGATCCATCAAACTCACCGTGGATAGAAAGGCGCGCGAAGCATCGATTGAAGCCGAATTCACCGTTGATGGCACTGATGCGAAAGATGTCGAGCGACGCAGCAAACTCGTCTCGCTGTATGCGGTGCGCGCAGCCGACGGCACCGTCGTGGCAACGCCAGTCTTTCCAGGCAAGTTGATGGAACGCGATGCAGTGAAGTTGGTCATTCGCGTGCCAGCGTCGTCAGACACTGCGTTGAAGGGCGGCGAAGGTTCGGTCGAAGTGCGCGGGACAAGCGGTGATCTGCGCGTGTCAACAAAGTCTGGCGCCATCACGATTGCTGATCACACGGGGCTCATCGATGCGCGCACGGAGTCTGGCGCGATTTCAATCGCTGGCGCCACCGAAGCGGTGAAAGTGAAATCGACATCCGGTGCGATTTCGATTTCTCTCGCGGACGGCAACGATCATCCGTTTGACGCGGAATCGAAAAGTGGCGCGATTGCGGCGGAAGTTGGTACGAGTTTCGACGGAGTGCTTCGTTTACTGAGTGCGCGAGGGGAAGTTTCGCTCTCCGATGACACCAAGCGTGCGCGCGTTGTGGAATCAGAAACGCATGCGATGACCGTCGAATTCGGCGCCGCTGTTTCGCATTCAGAAATGCACTCGATGGACGGTCGGCTTTCGATCACGGTTCGCGCTGCGAAGCCGTCGTAAACGATGGCAACTGCGAGACGAGCACGCCAAAAAGCATCAGCGCTGCACCAGCGTATTGCTGACTTGTTGGTCGTTCCGCGAGAAAGAGAATCCCCGCGATCATGCCAAAAACGCTTTCAAGCGAAAGAATGAGCGCTGTATGCGTGGGTGGCGCTTTCTTCTGCGCCACAACTTGCAGCGTGAACGCAACGGCCACGGGAAGTATCGCGCCGTAGAGCAATGCCCACTTGGCAAGCAGCACTTGCTCGTGCCGAAGATCGCCGCGTGCAAACGCGATTGCAAGCGCACCGACTCCCGTCATCCCGAGTTGAATGAGGGACAGTCGAATGGGCTCTGCGTCTTTCGAATAGAAGCCGACGATCACCACATGAAACGCCCAAAGCACAGCGCAGAGCAAAACCCAAGGATCGCCGGCATTGATGTGAAAGTCGCTATTGATACCGAGAAGGCCGAGTCCGACAACGGCCAATGCAACGCCAAGCCAAACGCGCCAATCAAGCCGATGTCGTGTGACAGCGATGGCGATGAATGGCACGAACACGACATACAGACTTGTGATGAATGCGCCGTTCGATGCTGTTGTTTCGGCGAGTCCGTGCTGTTGCGCATTCGCTGCGAACATCATTGCGAGGCCCGCGAAGATGCCGCCTTTGAGTGTCGCGCTGCGCGAGGTCTTGCGATCAACATGCGTTGGCCACGGCGCAATGGCGAGAAGCGGCAACAAGAGCAGTGTGCCGAGTGTGAAGCGAAGACCGGTGTAGGCGAACGCGTGTAGGTGTGCGCTACCCAAGCGTTGCGCAACAAAACCCGAGCCCCAAATCACGGCGGCTGCGAGCAACAAAAGGTCTGCGCGAAGCGTGGTCAGTCGCATCGCGTCAGTTCTTCCACGCCGTTGCTGGAACGACAACTTTCTTCGCGGACGCTGGCGTGACCCAAGACACGCGCAAGAGATCTTGTCCGGCAGCTTCGAACATGCGGACTTCGACTGGATGCATCCCTTTCTCAAGGGCGATCGCGCCCGATTTCTCTGTCGCGCTGTGTGGGCCGTCGTTGTCAACCACAACTTTGCCGTGAAGCAGCATCACAGAGCCGTCGTCAGAATCAACAAAGAAGCGATACACGCCCGTCTCCGGAACATCGATGAAACCTTGGAAAACAAGACCGAAGTTCTCTTCGCGCGGTTTGACGGTGACGGACGGTTCCGGCGCGACGCCTTCGCCAACCTTTTTCGCTTTCAGAATCTCTGCGCAGGTTTTGATCGTCTCGGGAACCTCGTACGCGGCGAAGCGCAGACCTGGATCCGCCTTCAGCGTTTGCACGGCTGTCACGGGAACAAGCGCTTCAAATCGGCGCGCAACCGCGCGCGTGACCGGATGTTGGCCAAGGAAGCCGCGGGCCTTCACCGTCGCCGTTTGCGAGAGCGTGATTGGTGTTCCAGCTGGCGTACTTGACGCGACGGGTTCACTTCCATCGGTGGTGTAACGGTATGTCACCTTCGACGCTGGCTGCTTCACATCGACTTCGAGTGAGCCTGTGAAGCGATCGTCGGCTGCGACGATCTCGGGCAACGCAGCGACGGCGAGCGGTTCTGCAAGATCAACAGCGACCACGGTTGCGATTGGGTTGAGCGGTTCGACCGGCAAGTTGAACACGATCGAGTCGCCAGCGCGCTCCGACGGCCACAGATTGCGCGTGCGTTGTCCGAGGATTTGCACGGCGCGCGGCTCACTCAAGAGGCCCGACAGTCGCAACTTGCCATCCGCGGGCCAATCAAAGACATGCAAGTACAGGCGGTCGCTGCCGTCCTCGTTTTTTGCGCGCGTGATGCGGCCCCACGACGGCGGCTCGGGGAACGGATTCGCCTGCGTGTCGTAGATCGCGCGACTATTCGTCTTCATCCACGCGCCCATCGCGGCAAGGCGTTCGACACTCGCGCTTGGAATCTCGCCTTCGCCGGTCGGTCCAACATTCAACAAGAAGTTGCCGCCCTTCGACGCAATGTCGATCAACTTGCGCACCAAGTCTTCGGTCGACTTCCAGTTCTGGTCGTACTTCTTGTAGCCCCATGTGTCGTTCATGGTCATGCAGGTTTCCCAATCAACGCCCGCGGGCAAACCTGTCGCTGGGATTTGCTGTTCAGGCGTGCCGTAATCACCGCGGTAATCGCCCTCGCGCGTGATCCCTTCCATGCCCGATCGACCTGTATCGACGCGATTGTTGATGATGATGTCGGCATCGAGCGCGCGGCAATAGTCGTAGAGATCCTTACCCATCTCGTGCGTCCATGTGCCTTCCCATTCGCCGTCAAACCACAGAATGCCGACATCGCCATACTTGCCCGAGGTCAACTCCTTGAGTTGCCCCTTCATGTGTGCGATGTAGCGCTGGTAGTCGGCGCCGTCGCTCGATCGCGTGTCCCACGCGCGACGCGGCAAGTAATCGGGATGGTGCCAATCCATGATCGAGTGGTAGAAACACAAGCGAATTCCCGCGTCCGTGCACGCGTCTGCAAGTTCCTTCAGCGGATCACGCGGCGCGAACGGCGAATTCGCAACATCCCACTCGGTGAGCGCGGAATCCCACAAGCAGAAGCCATCGTGGTGCTTCGAAGTGATGACGATGTATTTCATCCCCGCGTTCTTCGCGATCTCAACCCACGCCTTCGCATCAAACTTCACAGGGTTGAATTGCTTCTGCAGAACGGCGTAATCCTCGGGCTTGATCTGCGCATTTGACAGGAGCCATTCGCCGATGCCTGGGACGCGACGACCGTTCCACTCACCAGCCGCGGTTGCGTAGAGACCCCAGTGAATGAACATGCCGAACTTCGCGTCGCGGAACCACTGCATGCGTGCGTCGTGTTGTTCGGGTGTTTCGTTGACGAGATTGACGCCGCCGTAGCGGGGAAGTTCTTGCTGCGCAGTCGCTGGGGCTGTGAGCGAGGCACAGAGAAGCGCGAGCGAAACAGGAGAGACGAACAAGATTTCTCGAAGCAGCTGGTTGCGCATGGCGCGCATGGTACGGGCCGCGTTCGGCGGCTACCTTGCTGCGATGTCGACCGCGAAGGATCTTGTCAAAACCGAGCGCCGCATCTTCGTGACGGCGGACACGCACTTTCGCCACGCGGAGGCGCTCTCGATTTTCGGTCGGCCGTTTGCGTCGGTCGATGCCATGGATGACGCGCTGATTGGCGCGATCAACGAGGTCGTTGGTCCGAAGGATGTCCTTGTCCATCTCGGTGATTTCATGGTGAAAGGCGGCGGACGCGCGTGGGACGAGACCGAACTTGCGCACGCGGAACGACTGCGCGATCGCATCGCGTGCAGGCGCATCCATCTCCTGCGCGGCAATCACGACCCGCAGGGCGAGAAGCGCTTCGACAAACTCTTTGAGTCGGTTGACGACATCATCAGCGCGCGCGGGATCGCTGGCGTCGACGAGCGGATCGTGATGTTTCACTACCCGATCGATCAGTGGCAAGGGCGACCGAACGGCGGCTTTCACCTGCACGGACATGTGCACGGCCACGGCATGAAAGTCGCGCGCCGCCACGATGTCGGCGTCGATGTGCGTGAGAATGCCATGCGCCCACGCGCACTGGTCGACCTCATCGCAACACTGCGGAACGAGCCGCCGACCGGATTCGTGCGCGCGTGATCAAGGTCACGGCAGGTACGGCCCCTCATCGCCGAGAACGATCGAGATGTCCTGTGCGTTCACAGAACCGTTACGAGTGGTGTCGCTTGAACAACGGATCTTCCTGCGCTGTACTTCGGATCACGGTCGAAGCGACAGCCTTCGTTGCCTCGCGTCGTGTACTCATGGAAGGGTTTGATTGTTGTTCCAGTACTACTCCAACGAGACGACTTTCGGATGGCAATTTCGACGGTGGCTGCAACCTCAATCTCGCAGCGGTCGTCATTCGTCGGCCCTTCGTCACTGAGCGGTATCACGATACGAGCATCCTGCCCATGTGATCGAGCGACTCAACTCACGGACACTCGCCCCAAGCATCTAACACGAGCGACAGATCTTCTGCGTTGGTGGTCCCATCACCATTGACATCGCCGCCCGCAGCACCCCACGCGCCGAGGACCGTCGAGAGATCTGCGGCGGTCACAGAGCCATCTCTGTTGAAATCTGCTGGGCATGCAGCAGCGTTTCGTGGCGATGCCTCAATAGCGGCGCGAATCTTGGAGAGCATGTCTGCCACGATCGTTGGTCGCGACTCTGGCGTTGCTAGAGACTGCGCGTCAACAACGGCGCCGCCGGTTTGCTCCGCGAGGAGATTCATAAGCCGAGGAGCGTTCAACTCAAGTGAGTAGTTGCAATCCGTCGAATCCGGAAACGCAACTGGCACATGCACCACTCCCCATTCCTTGCTTCTTGAGGCGGCGTTCACGGTCGCCAGATAGTCTGCATCATCGCACGGGGAGTCGTCGGAACCCAATTCCGCTCCTTCGTCGCTCAGTATCACCATGATGGTGATCGCGGCTCGCGGCGTCCAATCGATATCGAGCTCCCCGTCGTTGTTGGCATCGGGTGAGATGAAGTTTGGGTCGGCTATGAGCGCTGCTCCGTCTCCCCAATCTTCACGGGACTGGACTTCACGCTCGACATCACCGCAGGAAGGAACGAGCGTGGTGTCTTGGATGAGATGTAAACCGTCCAGTTCAGGGCATTGATTTTCCTGAGAATAGAGTGTCGTCACGAGATCAAACCAATGCACCTCAAGGTCAAATTCATTCCGAAGTGTTTGGGCAACTGGCGTGAGGACCTCCGAACAGAAGATGGGCAGGTCTTGCATCGAAGCTGAGTTGTCTGCGATCAACAAAAGATCGACAGGCAGTGCGCCGCTTGCTGCGCGAACCATGGGAAACTCGCACTCATCCGGCACGCGGGTTTGATTGACATCGCGTGAGATTCCTTGCGCGATATCTAGGGTGTCCTCTTGGCCGTTGTTATTGCAGTCAAATTTCGCCTCGGGCACGCATCCGTCGCATGCCGTGCGCATGGTCCTGACGGCGATTTGTCCTCCCCCTGCGTAGAGTGCGCTCGCTGGGCCGATGGTGGTGGGGACCGCCATTTCATTCGAGCCACCCCAGCGCACCACCGTGCCATCGGATCGCAGCGCAGCGGTGAAATCAATACCGGCGGCAATATTGGTCGCACTGACGGACTGCGACCAGTTCGTGGTGCCGAATCCCCAATGCCGTACGGTGCCGTTGGCGAGAATCGCGGAGATGTGCTGATCGCCGGCGGTGACTGCTGAGACGGCCGGCGGATTTGCCCCAAGCGCTGGTGGCGCCCCAAGGCCCCATGCGACGATCCTGCCATCAGTGCTTCGACGCGCTACAGCCAAGTATTCACCGGCGTCCATCTGCGATGCAATGAGTTGTATTGGGGTTGACGACAACAGTTCGTAATCATCGCTTCCCCAGCCGACGATGACTCCATCGTTTTTTCGAACGAAGGAAGTGTTCCCACCGGCAGAGATTTGTGCCGCACCTTGTAGTCCCTTCGGCACCTGACATTGGCCGAAACTGTCGTTTCCCCAACAACGCACCGAACCGTTCGATAGGAGCGCCATGTTGTGAGCGCCACCCGCCGCGATCGCTATGGCGGGACCAAGGTCTCTGGGAATACCACATGCCGCCGAATCAACACCTGACCCAACACTACAGCCGTACGCGTGCAAGGTGCCGTCGTTGAGGAGTATCAGCGTGTGCCCGAAACCGAATTCCATCGACGCGATACGACCATCGTTGATGGGGTCGATGCAGTAGTTGAAGTGCGCGAATCCCCAGCCATAGACGCGTTCGACCTGTTGCGTATTTGCATGCGACGATGTCTGCGCCCACATCGTGGTGATGATGGATCCGGCGAGAATGATTGATTTGTTCGAGCTGTACATGATGTTGGGCTCTCTTATGTTTGGTCGAGCATCGCAAAAGAAATGTTGACTCTTGCTGAAATGAATCTCCGACTCATTTGTGTTGTCCGCGCATTCCAAGGCGTCAATGGCACGCGTCAAGATGGAAAGTTAGGTATTGCAAAAAAATGAGTGACGCGGTGTCGCGCGTCACTCAAGTTGGATAGTGCTTCACGATTTGTGCAGACTCAGGCACTTTTTCAGCCCGAGTCAGCAGAATAAGAATGTGCCCGTCACGGACACACGCCCCACGATGACAGCAAGATCCCAAGATCTGCACCGTCCGCGACACCATCGCAGTTGAGGTCACCGGCGCCTGTCGCCCAACCCGAGAGCATGAGCGCGACATCGCTTGCGCTCACGACGCCGTCGCCATCGAGATCCGCAGGGCAAGCGCTGTGCACCACCGTGTGGCGATATCCCGCAGAAATCCCCGCGATCGTGGGCAAGCCTATCGGCACAGTCGATTGCCCTGACGCGTTGTCGCCCCAACACACAACCGTTCCCGTTGCAGTAAGCGCAACCGAGTGCACGCCGCCGGCAGCGACCGCTGTGACGCCGGTAAGTCCAGCAGGCACATTGCACTGACCGTGTGCGTTGTCGCCCCATGCGAGCACATTGCCGGCAGCATTGAACGCCAACGAATGCGCGAATCCAGCAGCAATGCCTTGCATGAACAACGGCGTAACACCTGTTTGTCCAGCAACATTGCTTCCCCAGCCATACACGCGGCCGTTCGCATCGATCGCAAGCGTGTGATAGCCGCCTGCGCTCACGCCAACCATTGTTGGAAGCGTTGCGGGAACCGCGCATTGTCCGCGACTATTGTCGCCCCAGCACACGACGCCCGTGCTCGTGAGCGCGGCTGTGTGGAATCCGCCGGCAGAGAGTGTGAAGGCCACGCCCACTCCAAGGGGTACATTCAGTTGGCCGTACGAGTTGTCGCCCCAACAGGCGATGCCACCGTTCCCGTCAATGCAAGCAGTGTGTATGCCGCCAGCGGACAGCGCGGTCGCGAGTGTCAGTGTCGGCGGAACATTGCACTGACCGAACGAGTTGTCGCCCCACAGCCGAATCGCGCCACACGAATGGAGCGCACCCGAATGGAGTCCGCCAGCGGTTGAACTTGTGATCGGGCCCATCACGGGAGGCGTGACCTGCCCAGCACCGTTGTTGCCCCATGCAGAAACCTGCGCAGAAACAACCGAACTTGCGGCCGAACTCATTACACATACAAGCCCTACGCAAGTCAAAGAACGGTTCGATCCTGCCAACGCTGTCGGACGCGTCGCAACGCTCTTTTCCAGACCCTGCCACAGACTCTTCCAAGGACTCTTCCAAGGACTCTTCTTCATGTAAACCTCCGGTAGAAGGCACAGCGGCATGCTGTGCGCACGAAGGCAGAGGCTTCAAAGAGCGAATCCGTACACGGGGCTAAAAATATTGGTGAAACCGTAGGGTCGCTACGGAAAACTGCACCCGAAAAGAGCGGTCAATCGCGGCCGAATGCGCTTTGCAGTGCTTTGCGCACGGGCGCTCGTCGTACGCGAAGGAACGCACGGGCAGCGTCTTCCATGCGTGCCGCCGCCTCAAGACGCGCCAATCGCAGCGCGCTATCGATTGCACCAACCAACGGGCTGCCTGCAAGCTGGGCGCGCGCGCGCGTCATCTCTGCATCAAGAAGCGCCAAGTCGCGATCCTCACCAAGTGCAGAAGCGAGGCGCCGTGCACGAAGGCGAACGCGCACGATCGCTTGCGGCGTGTTCTCGCCGAACGCACGCAGTGTGATTGCAAGAAAGGACGCGCGTTTGCGACAGTCGTGCAATCGAGCCAAATCTGCAGCGTCGCTGGCGGTGGAAAGTGTGTCTGCAAGTTCGGCGCGACACGCCGTGAACTCGCGGAGCAGCACGCGTTCGCCGCGATCACTTCGGTCGTCACGCGCATGAAGTTGCGTGGTACCCGAGTGATTTGCGAGTCGCTCCACAGCATCTGCTGCAGCGCGCATCGTGCGTCGCGCACGCGCAATGGCGAGGTCAGAGTACTGCGACTCATCCTCGCGATCAAAATCACCAACGACCAAAGTTGCGAGCAGCACTGCACGCACAACTCTGCGTGATTCACTTTCCGCAAATCGCTCGGAGATGCGAACAATCGATCGTTGCAGCGCATCGCGATCGCGCAGCGGTCCCAAGATCTGATTGGTCTTTGCAGCAAACTCAATGGCCGCGTCAGCAGTTGCGCCAGAGCCGCTGCGGCACAGCGCAGTCAGCGCACGAACCGCTTTCAGTTCTTTGCGTGCATGTCGCACTGCTTCGCGACGCGCTTGTGATCCGGCTGGATGCATCGATGCGCGTTGAATGGAATGTGTTGCAGCGTGCGCAGATGCGCGTACCGCTGCGCGCAACTGGACCGCCGCGTCGAGCGTCGACGAGTCGTGTTCTTCGCGTGGTTCGTTCGAATCGTGCACGCTTTGACGATACCGCGACATCTCTTGAAGCGAATGCTCGCTGATGTGCATCGCGAGAACTTCGCGAAATCACGGGAACTTTGATACCTTCTCGGGCCTTGCGCAGCATTTCCACGCGCAGGAATCCGTCGTGCGAAGTTGCGCTGAAAAGTGAGTCACTATGTCGAATGAGAAGAACGCGTCCAACGAGAAGAAGGGCCAAGCTGCAGCCGCCCAAACCGCCATCACGCCAACCCGCGCGCAGGATTACCCAGAGTGGTATCAGCAGGTCGTGCGCGCTGCGGACCTCGCAGAGACCAGCGATGTGCGCGGTTGCATGGTGATCAAACCGTGGGGCTACGCGTTGTGGGAGAACATCCAGCGCTCGCTTGACAAGATGTTCAAGGACACGGGCCACAAGAACGCGTACTTCCCGCTGTTCATTCCGCTCTCGTACTTTGAGAAGGAAGCTGAACATGTCGAAGGCTTTGCGAAAGAGTGCGCGGTTGTAACGCACCATCGTTTGAAGCCGGGCGTGAAAGCAGACGGGAAGCAAGGGTTGATTCCTGACGGTGAATTGCAAGAGCCGCTTGTCGTGCGCCCAACTTCTGAAACGATCATCGGCGCGAGTTTTGCGAAGTGGGTGCAGAGTTACCGCGATCTTCCGCTCCTCATCAATCAGTGGGCGAATGTTGTGCGTTGGGAAATGCGCACGCGTTTGTTCCTGCGCACCGCAGAGTTTTTGTGGCAAGAAGGTCACACCGCGCACGCGACAAGCGAAGAGGCGATGGACGAAACGCTCAAGATGCTTGAGGTCTATGCAGATTTCGCAGAGAACTGGATGGCAATGCCTGTCGTGAAAGGTGAGAAGACTGAAGGCGAGCGATTCCCGGGCGCCGTGAACACCTATTGCATCGAAGCGATGATGCAAGATCGCAAAGCGCTACAAGCAGGAACTTCCCACTTCCTTGGTCAGAACTTTGCGCACGCGAGTGAAATCAAATTCAGCGATGCAGAAGGCAAAGTGTCGTATGCGTGGACAACATCGTGGGGCGTGTCGACTCGTCTCATCGGCGGCATGATCATGACGCACGCTGATGATGACGGCATGGTGCTTCCGCCACGCCTTGCACCGTCACATGTGGTCATCATTCCTGTGACGCACAAGCCGGAAACTGCGCAAGCGGTACTCGACTACTGCAACAAACTTGCCGCGGATTTGCGCAAGATTCCGTACTTCGGACGCACGATCGAAGTGGAAGTGGACAACCGCGATATTCGCGGCGGCGACAAGACTTGGCAGTGGATCAAGAAGGGAATTCCTGTGCGCGTGGAGGTTGGCCCGCGCGACATGGAGCAAGACTCCGTGTTCATGGCGCGTCGCGATCGCGGCCACAAGGAGAAGCAAAGCGTCAAGCGCGACGAGTTTGTTGCGACCATTCACGCAGTACTTGAAGAGATGCAAGGAACCCTGTTTGCGCGCGCGAAGGCGCATCGCGAGCAGAACACAAAGCGCATCGATTCGCGGGCGGAGTTTGAGGCGTTCTTCGGCGCGCGGAATGAGGTCGAGGCGAATGAGTCAGGCGGCGGTGCGGTAAAGGGCGGTTTTGCGTTGGTGCATTACGCGCCCGATCGCAAGATCGAAGAGGAACTCAAGACGAAGTTCGCTGTGACATGTCGGTGCATTCCGCTTGAAGGTGCCGAGGAGCCGGGCACCTGCATCTTCACGGGGAAGCCGACAACCCGCCGCGCGATCTTTGCGAAGTCGTACTAGGTTTGAGCGCTCGCGACTGGCGGGCTGCTGAAGCTTCGCTTCAGGTGCCCGCTCTCGCTCGCTTTCGTCGGCCT